>DATKBG010000146.1:0-4453 GCA_035514255.1 Acidimicrobiia bacterium | reverse complement strand
GTCCCTCCGCGTGCGCTTTCGGGTGACCAAGCGTATCGGCGTCCCGAAGAACTCGTAGTCCTTTCGTAGCCGACCTTCGAGAAAGCGGAGGTACTCGGCGGCCAGGTCACCTCCGCGGGTGAACAGGACGATGGTCGGAGGCGACACCCCCGCCTGCACCGCGTACATGATGTTGGTGCGCCGACCCTTGCGCGTCGGGGCCGGGTGAGCCTCCTGCCAGGCGATGATTTTGCGGTTGAGTTCGTGGGTAGGAATCCGCATCTGACGCGCCTCGAGCACTGCCGCCACCGCCTCTTCGAGTCGGTGGACACGAGCGCCGGTCAAGGCGGCCATGCGCAGCACCGGTGCCCACGACACGAAGGCGAGGCGATCACCCACCGAGGCCGTGGTGACCTCCTTCTGATACGAGTCGGTGACATCCCACTTGTTGAGTACGACGACCAGTCCGGCGCCGGCGGCGGCGATCTCCTCGGCGAGCCTCTGTTCCTGTTGCGTCGCCCCCTCGGTGCCGTCGAGCACCAGGATGGCCACCTCGGCCTCGCCCAGGGCCTCGCGCGCCCTGGTCACCGAGTAGAACTCGGTCGATTCGGCGATCTTGGGGGTGCGCCGGATGCCCGCCGTGTCGACGATGCGCATGCGACGGCCAGCGAAGTCGACCACCACGTCGATGGGATCGCGGGTGGTGCCCGGGACGTCGCTGACGATGACCCGCCGCTCGCCCAGGAGTCGGTTGAGGAGCGTCGACTTGCCGACATTGGGTCTCCCCAGGATCACCAGACCGGGGAGCCGGGCATCGTCGGGTTCCACGACCGACTCGGGGAGGTGGGCCACCAGTTCGTCCAGCAGATCGCCGATGTTGCGTCCATGGAGGGCGCTCACCGGGTGTGGTTCGCCCAGGCCGAGCGCCCACAGGTGGCCGAGGTCACCGTCCACACGAGCCGAGTCGGCCTTGTTGGCGACGAGCAGCGCCGGACTGCCGCTGTGCTGGAGGATGCGGGCCACTGCGAGATCGTCGTCGAGCACCGGTGTCGTCGCATCGGCGACGAAGAGCACCGCATCGGCGGCGCTGACCGCGGCCTCGGCCTGAGCGCGGAGATCCGGTGCCAGGCCCTCGTCGCTGACCTCCCAGCCGCCGGTGTCGACCACGATGAAGTGCGTCCCCGCCCACTCGGCGTTGAACTCGCGTCGGTCCCTGGTCACCCCCGGCTTTGCCTCCACTACGGCGGCGCGACGACGCGGGATCCGGTTGACCAGCGTGGACTTGCCGACATTCGGGCGCCCGACGATGGCCACCACCGGCAACCGGCGCGCGCCAGGGTCCGACGAGGAAGGCATCCCCACAGGTTACCGGCCGCCCACCACCAACCCGGCTGGACGCTCTCGAGTACCGGCTCTTGCCTCTTGCTTCGTGCCGCCCAGTGCTTGTCGCCTGCTGCCCCGCTACTGATCGCCCCTCGTTCCTCGCCCCTCGCCCCTCGCCTCTTGATTTCCTGTCTCGTCTACCGTCGTGGTGGAGACCGGAGAATGGAGAACGGTGGCTGTCGAACGCGTCCTTCTCGCCAATCCCCGCGGCTTCTGTGCCGGGGTGGAGATGGCGATCAAGGCCCTCACCTGGATGGTGCGGGTCTTTCCGCCGCCGGTCTACTGCTACCACGAGATCGTCCACAACGCCGCGGTGGTGGGCATGTTCGAGCGTGCCGGCGTCGTGTTCGTCGACGACATCGCCGAGGTGCCGGAAGGGGTCCCGGTGATGCTCTCGGCCCACGGGTCCGCTCCCGACGTGGTTGCGGCGGCGACGAAGCGTTCCGCGGTCACCGTCGACGCCGTGTGTCCCCTGGTGACCAAGGTGCACCACGAGGTCAAGCGACGCGCCGCCGACGACTTCGACATCATCTATGTCGGCCACAGCGGTCATGACGAGGCAATCGGTACGGTCGCCGAGGCTCCAGGTCGCGTGTCCCTCGTCGATCCCGACGACGGGCTGGGGGCGTTCGAGCCGAGCGATCCGTCCCGCGTGGCCCTGGTGGCACAGACCACGCTTGGCCTCTTCGAGTGGGAGGAGGTGCTCGCCGCGGCACGCCAGCGGTTCCCGGAGGTGTGGACCGCCCGTCGCAGCGACCTGTGTTACGCCACCACCAACCGACAGGAGGCCGTGCAGCGGCTCGCCGAGGTGTGCGATGCAATCCTGGTCGTCGGTTCGGCGAACTCGTCCAACACCCGGGCGTTGGTCCGGGTGGCCGAGGCAGCCGGGACCCCTGCGCTGCGGGTGGACGGCCCCGACGGCTTCGATCGCTCCTGGCTCGACGGCGTGACCATCCTGGGGGTCACCGCCGGCGCCTCCGCGCCCGACAGCACCGTGCGCGCGGTCATCGACTCGGCGGCCCCGACGGCGAATGTCGAGCTGCTCTCGGTGACCGCCGAGGACGAGTACTTTCCTCCCCCGCCCCAGCTGCGATCGCTGCTCGCCGTGCTGCAGCCCGCCGTCGAAGGAGGCTTCAGCGCTCGCACACCGGGCCTGAGAGGCCCGCTGGACGACGATCGCTCCTGGGGAGCCACCGAGGCCCTCGAGGCGCTCGCCTAGGGGGCGAGCCTATTCGAGCACCCCCTCAAGCCGTCAGACGGCTCCTACGAGGTCCAGTATCCGGCCCACGACCTCAGCCACGCTGAGCTCGCTGGTGTCGATGACGACCGCATCGGCAGCGGGCTGGAGCGGGGCGACTTCCCGTGTCGAGTCGGCGGTGTCTCTCGCCATCAGGGCTGTTTCGATCTCGGCGATATCGCGCCCGGACGCTTCTTCATCGGCGGCACGGCGAGCGGCTCGAACGGCCTGGTCGGCGGTGAGGAACACCTTGATGGGAGTGTCGGGAAAGACCACGGTGCCGATGTCGCGGCCTTCGACGACGGCGGACCCGCCGCGTTCTGCCACCCAGGATCGCTGGTGATCGACGAGTAGTTGCCGCACGCCGGCATGCGCAGCCACCGCGCTCACCGCCGCCGTCACCTCGGTGGTGCGCAGGAGCCCGCTGACGTCGGACCCGTCGAGGTGGAGCCGACCGTCCACGAAGTCGATGGTTCGGTCTTCGAGGGCGTCGAGGACGTCGGACTCGGTCGCAGGGTCGCCCGAGGCCCGGAGCGTTGCGAGGGTGGCGACCCGGTAGTACGAGCCGGTGTCGAGATGCGGGACGCCGAGGGCGTCGGCGACCGCCCTGGAGACGGTGGTCTTACCGACCCCGCTCGGGCCGTCTATTGCTACGACGACCACAGGCCCTCCAGCACGGCGTCGAAGCCCGGCCAGGACACGGATGTGGCGTCGAATCCCACCACCTCCACCCTACCCCCGCCGGATGCAGCGACCGCCGCGGTCATGGCAAGACGATGGTCCCCGTCTGCGTCTACGACACCCGACGAAAGCGGCCGTCCCCGAACCACGAAGCCATCCGGACGCTCCTCGGCGTCGCCTCCGAGAGCGGTGACGAGCATCACCGCGCCCCGCGCCCGATCGCTCTCCTTGACCCGCAGTTCGGCGGCGTCGGCCACGATCGTCTCCCCCTCGGCGGCGGTGGCCAGGATCGCCACCAGCGGCAGCTCGTCTATGGCGGCGGCGCTTTGTGGGCCGTCGACCCGAATGCCGCGGAGCGGACCGTGCCGGATGGTGACGTCACCGATCGGGTCGGCAAGGACGTCGCCTGTCGGACGGAGGTCCACGCCTGCGCCCATACGGTCGAGGATCTCGAGGAAGCCGATTCTCCCGGGATTGAGCGAGATTCCCCTGGTGGTCACCTCCGATCCGGTGACCAGGGCCGCCGCTGCCCACACGAAGGCGGCGGACGAGGGGTCACCAGGAACGGCGAGGTCGATCTCCGGCACCTCGCCCGGTGTGACCTCATACGTGGTGTCGTCCACCCAACGACCCAGGCCGAGTTCGGTCAGCCAGCGCTCGGTGTGGTCACGGAAGCCCGGTGGCGACGCGATGGTCGTCACCCCATCTGCCTGGAGTGCAGCCAGGGCGACCGCAGTGCGCACCTGGGCACTGGGGATCCCCAGCGAAACAGCCGCCCCGAGAAGGTGTTGGCCATCGACCACGATGGGAGCGGTGCCGGCGGCCGAGGTCGTGATCAGCGCGCCGAGTGCGGCCAGGGGTTCGACGAGCCGCGTCATGGGCCGCCGGGTCAACGAGGCATCCCCCACCAGGGTGGAGGTGAACGGTGCCGCCGCCAGAGCGCCGGCGAGCAGCCGCATCGTGGTCCCGGAATTCCCGCAGTCGACGGTCCCGGGCGGTTGCCAGCGCCCCGGGCCGCCGACGACGGTGATCGCATCACCCGAAGACGTCACCGCGGCTCCGAGCGCCTCGATGGCGGACCGGGTCGAGGCGATGTCCAGCCCGGGTCCGAGCCCGGCAATCCGGGAGGTTCCCGGCGACATGGCACCGAGGATGAGAGCGCGATGCGAGAGT
>DATKBG010000145.1:0-3001 GCA_035514255.1 Acidimicrobiia bacterium | reverse complement strand
GACATCAGCGGCGTGTGGAGGGTCGGGGGGACCTTGGTGATCACCTCGAAGCCGACGAATGCGGCGAGGACGAAGACGACGATGCCGGCGATGAGCGGGTCGGTCATGCGGGTGACCCCAGAGCCTGAGCGACGCGATCCGACACGATGAGGCCATCGCGGGCGATACAGGCCTCGCGTCCGATCTCGTCGTCCATCGAGAGCTCGCCGTCGCTCGCAAGATGGGTGATGAGGGCGACGATGTTCTTGCCGAGCATCTCGGAAGCATCGCCGGCGGTGCGCGAGGCGAGGTCGAGAGGTCCGTGGATGACCACACCTCCGTGGTCGACCACCTCACCCGCCCGGGTGAGCTCACAGTTGCCCCCGGTCGCTGCCGCCAGGTCCACGATGAGGGACCCGGGTTTCATGGTCTCCACCATGGCGGCCGTGATCAGGATGGGGGCCTTGCGACCGGGTACCGCCGCCGTCGAGATCACCACGTCGGCGGCGGCGACTGCGTCGGCGAGGGCTTGCTGCTGGGCGGCGCGGGTGTTCTCGTCGACCTCGGTGGCGTATCCGCCGCCAGCCCGGGCCGCATCGCTGACCGGGCCGCCGACGAACGAGGCCCCCAGGCTCTCGATCTGCTCGCGGGCCTCCGGGCGGATGTCGTAGGCGGAGACGGCGGCACCGAGGCGCCGGGCGGTGGCGATCGCCTGCAGCCCGGCGACACCGGTGCCGAGGACCAGGACCCGCGATGGGCGGATGGTCCCGGCGGCGGTCATCAGCATCGGGAAGAAGCGTGGGAGCTCGGTGGCGGCGAGCAGGACGGCCTGATACCCGGCGACATTCGCCTGGCTCGACAACGCGTCCATCGACTGCGCCAGTGTGGTGCGGGGGATCATCTCGAGGGCGATGAGGGTGGCACCGGCGGCGGCGAGCTCGGCGGCGCGGCCCGGTTCACCGAGGGGGTCGAGGAAACCGATCACGGCAGCACTCCCGGCGATGTCGGCCGGAGTGAAGGGCCCGACCCCGACGAGCAGATCGGTCGGCTCCGGCGTATCGGCAAAGACGTCGGCGCCGGCGTCGCGGTAGGCCGCATCGGGGAATCCGGCGCGTTGGCCGGCACCTGCGGGTACGGCGACCGAGTGACCCGCTCCCACCAGGGTCGCCACCGACTTCGGGGTGAGAGCGACGCGCCGCTCACCGTCGTTGGCGTCTCGGTGCACTCGGATCCGCATCGGAGGTCAGGGTACCCGTCGGCTGATGCGTCCTCAGCCTTGGGTCGCCCAGTCGGTGCCGTCGGGCAGGAGCTGGTTCGCCTCCGGCGGCCCCCATGAGCCGGCCGGATACTCGTGGAGGGGAAGGTCGTAGGAGAGGGTCGGGGCGAAGAGACGCCATGCCTCCTCGGCCTCGTCGCCGCGGACGAACAAGGTCTGGTCGCCGTCGAGTAGGTCGCCGATCAGGGTGTGGTACGCCTCTGGGATCGGAGCCAGCTCGTCGTACGAGAACCGCAGGGGGATGGTGCGCACCGCGTTGTCGACCGCCGGATCCTTGACCTCGATGTGGAGGGCGAATCCCTCGTCAGGTTGAAGTGTGAGGAACAGGCGGTTGGGGTGGGTGACACAGTCGTCCGGGCCCGCATGGAAGAAGCAGATCGGTGGCGGGCGGAAGGTGACGACCACCTTGGTGAGCCGTCGGTTCATCGCCTTACCGGTGCGAAGGTAGAAGGGGACCCCCTGCCATCGCCAGTTGTCGATCCAGAGCCTGACGGCAGCGAAGGTGGGGACCCGGGAATCCTCGGCGACGCCGTCGGTGGAGCGATACGGATCGACCGGAGCACCGTCGATCGATCCTTCTGTGTACTGGCCGACGACCACGGCTCGTTCGGGGATGCCCCGGATCGAGCGCAGCACTTTGACTTTCTCATCACGGATGGCGTCCGCCTCGAAGGCCGGGGGCGGCTCCATGGCGACGAGGGTGAGCACCTGGGTGAGGTGACTCTGCAGCATGTCCCCGATGGCGCCGGTCAGTTCGTAGAAGCGACCCCGGGCACCCACGTCGAGCGTCTCGGCGACGGTGATCTCGACCCGGTCGATGCTGGAGCGGTTCCACGATGCTTCGAACACGGGGTTGGTGAATCGGAGGACGAGCAGGTTCTGCACCGTCTCCTTGCCCAGATAGTGATCGATCCGATACACCTGGTCCTCGTCGAACCATCGGTGGGTGAGTTCGTTGAGCTGGCGTGCCGAGTCCAGGTCGCGCCCGAAGGGCTTTTCGACGACGAGGCGTACCCAGCCGGGAGCGTGATGCAGGCCGGCCGAGCCGAGGGACTCGATCACGGGGGCGAAGGCGGTCGGCGGGAGCGCCAGATAGAAGATGCGGTTCCCGTCGAGGTCGTGTTCCGTTTCCAGTCGTGCGATGCGGTCGGCGAGGGAGTCGGCCGACCCGTCTTCGGCAGCTTGGTGGTAGCGCACCCGCCGTCGGGCCCACTCGCCAGCCTCGCTGTCGGCGACGCCGGCGGCGACCAGGGACTCGGTTGCCGTCTGCTGGAGGTCGGCATCGGTGAGATCGCCGGTGGCTACACCGAGCACCAGCGAGCTGTCTCCGGGGTCGAGAGTGCTGTGGAGTGCCGGGAACAATCGACGGGAGGCGAGGTCGCCGGTGGCTCCGTAGACCACGAAGAGTACGGCGCCTGATCGGCTCACGCGTTGTACGACCCGGAGGCCACGTCTCCGCCGCTGCCGGTCCAGTTGGTGTGGAACCACTCGTCCCGGGGACGATCGGTCCGCTCATAGGTGTGTGCCCCGAAGTAGTCGCGTTGCGCCTGGATCAGGTTCGCCGGTAGACGGGCGCTGCGGAGCGCATCGAAGAAGGCAAGGGCTGACGAGGACGCCGGAGCCGGGATCCCCGAACCGACCGCGGTCCGGACGGTGCGCCGCCAGGCGTCGGTGGCCTCGGTGATGGCCTCGGCGAACACCGGCACCAGCAGCAGCGAGTCGAGGTCGGGGTCGGCGGCGTAGGCG
>DATKBG010000144.1:0-11444 GCA_035514255.1 Acidimicrobiia bacterium | reverse complement strand
CCGTCTGCGCTGCAAGGGCGATCACCCCGGCAACCGCGAGACCCACGGATGCCGAGATGGTGACGGTGACCGGGATGATGGCGCCGATCACCCAGGCTAGCTGGAACAGGGTCTCCGACCGGGTGAAGGCGGCTCCCCGCTTGTCCGGGTGTATTTTCGCCTGGAGCAGCCCGTCGAAGGCGAACTTGGCCGTGCCCCAGGCCAATCCGGCCGCCCCGGCGAGAGCGGCGGCGGCCGGCAACCCGAAGAACTGGCCGGCGATGAACGCCGCTGCCGCCTCGATGGCCAGGGCGGCCACCACCATCGGCTCCTCGTGGAGAAACCGCTCGAGCAGAGGGCTCAGGGCCGATGCAAGTCCGTAGCCGAGACCGGCCGCGGCGATCAGCGCTCCGAAGTCGAGGAGACCGGCCTCGGCGTCGCGGAACGCAAAGGCGAGGAGCAGGATGAGAAAGCCATTGAGTAGCCGGACCACCGCGGTCGCCAGTCGAGACAGGCGGAGAGAGCGCGGCGGGGTCGCCGGAAAGAGGTCGTCGATCGGCTGGCCCTCGGCGACGTCGACCCGCCGGGGATTTGGCAGTCCGAGGCTGAGATAGGCGGATAGCCCGAAGAAGAAGGCAGCCAGCAGCAGGCCCAGTGCCGGGTTGATGCGCACCGCGGCGGCACCGATCGGAAGGATGAGGGCACCTGAGTAGATGGCCACCCTCGCCAGGAACGCATTGGCGCTGACCAGGGCGATCGGCTGGGCGAGTGCCACCGGGAGCAGGCTGGACTTGCCGATCCCGAACAGTCGGGAGAACACGAGCATGGCGAACGCCAGGGGGAAGAGCCAGAGCGTTGCCAGCCCCATCATCATGATGACGGCGACCACCGACCGCAGGGAAGCCGACAGGGTCATCGTTGCTCGGTAGACCCCGGGAAACCGTGAGAACACGCCGCCGAGCACCGGGGCGACGATGGCGAACGGGGCAATGGTCAGCCCCAGGTACAGGGCAACGCTCGCTCGAGCCTCACTCGATGGGACACCGAAGAAGAGTGTGCTCGCCAGGGCCAGAGCCACCAGGGTGTCCCCCGCCGCGTTGGCCGACCATGACAGGGCCAGCTGCTTGAACGCAGGCCCGTTGCGGCTGAAAGAGGCGTCTACCCGCAGCATCGCGGCCCGGGCCGTCCGCCGGGCCGCACCGGGCAGCGGACGGCGGGGAATCGGCTCGCTCATGCCGCGGAGGTTACAGAATGCGCGATTCGCGATTCGCGATTCGCGTTTCGCCCGATCAACACCAGTTCACAGGTCAATCAACACAGGACCCCGAGCAACGAGCCAGGGGAATACAAAGGCTCCCCATCCACGAGGTCCATCGAGTCACCGTGATCGTCTCCCGAATTGCGAATTGCGAATTGCGAATTGCGAATTGCGAATTGCGATCAAAGAACCGCTGCGGCGAGTTCTGCCAAGGGGCTGCGCACGGTCTTCTCGAGGGTGACATGGCCGAACATGTCATGGCCCTTCATCTTCTCAATGAGGGCGGCGGCGCCTCCGAACGGCGAGACGTACGGATTGTCCACCTGACCGAAGTCGCCGCACAGCACCACCTTGGCGTCCGGTCCAATGCGGGTGAGGATCACCTTGAGCGTCGACAACTCCAGGTTCTGCGCCTCGTCGATGACCACGAACTCCCCGGTGATCGACCGACCCCGGAGATAGGTGATGGCCGCCATCTCGAGGGCGTCGCGCTCGATCAACTCCTCCAGCGCCGACCGCGCCGCCAGCGGTCCCCCATCGGAGAACAAGGCGAACAAGTTGTCGTGGACCGCCGCCATCCACGGTGCCAGCTTCTCGTCGAGATCACCGGGGAGGTACCCCACCTCCTGACGCCCCACCGCGATGAGCGGGCGGTAGACCGACACCTTCCGATATCGACCAGCCTCGAGCACCTGCTCCAGGCCGGCGGCGAGGGCGAGAAACGTCTTGCCGGTCCCCGGTGGCCCCATGATCGACACGGCGGGGATCGCTGGGTTGAGGAGCAGCTCCAGGGCGAACGCCTGTCGCACGTTCTTCGACTCCACCCCGAACGTCCGCCGGTTGCCGGGAACCCGCACGGCCACCGGGCCGTGGTCGACGTCGATCACCTGCCCCAGCGCCGACTGCGAACCGGGACCGCGTAACACGACGAACTGGTTGACGATCAGGTCGTCGTGGCCGTCGAGGGTGACCTTCCCCTCGGAGTAGAGGCGATCGACCGTGTCGGCATCGCAGGTGAGGTCCACCACCCCGGAGTACGACTCGTCGACCGCCACCGTGTCAGCCCGGTAGTCCTGGACCTCCAGGCCCAACTGGGCCCCCTTGATCCGCAGGGCGGCGTCCTTGGTGACCAGCACCGCCGCACTTCCCCCATCGCGCAGTTCCAGGCATGTCGACAGGATGCGGTGATCGGGTGTCGAGGGGTCGAACACCTCCGGCAGCCGCGGCGAGTGAATGCCGTTGATCTCGATGCGGAGGGTCCCGCCACCGGGCAATGGGGCCGGCTTCGACAGTCCCCCGGGCAGCGAGGCGCCGTACTCCTCGAGCAGCCTGATGGAGCGCCGGGCGTTGGTCCCGACCTCGTCCATCAGCGTCTTCTTGCGGTCCAGTTCCTCGATCACCACGAGCGGCAGCACCACATCGTGTTCCTCGAAGCGAAGGAGTGCCGTCGGATCGGCCAGGAGCACGCAGGTGTCGAGGAGGTATGTGCGTCGCTCGCCGGTGACCACCACGTACCAAGGCTGGCCGTTGCGTCCTCGAAGGTCAAGGACCCGAGCAGCGCACAGCTCACAGTCCACAGCTCACAGCCAGAAGCGCAATCTGGCTGTTGGCTGTTAGCTGTTAGCTGTCGGCCAGTTCGAAGCTGGCCCACATCGCTCGTCGCCACTCCGGTAGTTTCCCCTCATGCGTGTGGCTGTCATCGGTGCGGGGTCGTGGGGGACGACCGTCGCCATCCTCGCCGCGCCGTCGGCGGAGGTGCGCCTGTGGGCGCGGCGACCTGGCCTCGCCGAGGCGATCAACGCGGACCGCGCCAATCCGGACTACCTCGAGGGGGAGCGACTTCCTGAATCGGTGACCGCCACCTCCGATCTCGCAACGGCACTCGATGGAGCTGACGTCGTGGTCATGGCCGTGCCCTCACACGGGTTTCGTGCCGTACTCGAGGATGCAGCCCCGTTCATCCCCGCCGGTGCGCCGATCGTGAGCCTCACCAAGGGCATCGAAGCCGACACGCTGATGCGGATGACCGAGGTAGTCACCGACGTTCTCGACCACGATCCGACGCGAGTCGGTGTGCTCACCGGACCGAACCTCGCCGACGAGATCGTCGCCGGTCAGCCCGCCCTCGCCGTCGTGGCCTTCACCGACCCCGCCGTGGCCACCGGTGTCCAGTCGCTTTTCATGGGGCCAAGGTTCCGGGTGTACACCAACCCGGACGTCGTCGGTGCCGAGTCGGCCGGGGCGCTCAAGAACGTGATGGCGATCGCCGCCGGCATGGCCCATGGCCTGGGCTACGGCGACAACTCCAAGGCGGCACTGGTGACCAGGGCCCTCGCCGAACTGACCCGGCTCGGGGTCGTGCTCGGCGGCCAGCCGATCACCTTCGCCGGACTCGCCGGGATGGGCGACCTCGTCGCCACCTGCTTCAGCGACCGCAGCCGCAACCGACGGGTGGGGGTCGGCCTCGGCGAGGGACGGACCCTCGAGGAGATCACCGCCGAGATGCACATGGTCGCCGAGGGCGTGCGCACCACGGAAGCGGTCCTGGCTCTGGCGGAACGCCACGCCGTAGAAATGCCGATCGCCAAGGCTGTGGGTCGGGTGCTGTACCAGGGCGAGAAGCCAGCCGACCTCGTCCACGGCCTCATGACCCGCGAGCCCCGCGCCGAGATGCACGGGATTGCCTGAGCTCGGCCTCCGGCCGAACTCAGGCAATCCGTACTTGGTACTTGGTACTTGGTATTTGGTATCGCGGCCGAGCGCGTGATGAGGTCCTTTTTGCGGTCCCTCCCCCCGAAGGGGGGAGTACCGCCGGGAGCGGAGCGAGCGGCGGGGAGGGGGGAGGGCGAACGCTACGTGGGCCTCGCTACGCGTCTGGGTACGTCTTCTCTGGCTGTGAGCTGTGAGCTATGAGCTGTCAGCCCTCAAATACCATCTACCAAATACCAAATACCAAATACCAAATACCAAGTACTCATAGGAGCTCCAACGCGCTGTCCGCAAGCGGCTCCACCAGATCCCCAAGCCCCGCAAAGCGCTCATCCGCTGTCTGTCCTCTTAGGTACCGGATGTAGATCTGCTGGACGATGACCGCCACCCGGAAGAGTCCCAGGGCCCGGTACCAATCCGCCCCTGAGACGTCGAAGCCGGTGGCGGCGGCGTAGCGATCGGCAACCTCGGCGATCGGCACTGCGTCGCCCACCATCAGCGAGTCGGCAGCCACCGCTGCCGCCGGACCGGGAGCTCCCCAGTAGGCGAGCATCGTGCCCAGATCGACCATCGGGTCTCCGATGGTGGCCATGTCCCAGTCGAGGACCGCCACGATGCGACCGTCGTCGCCGATCATGGTGTTGTCGAGCTTGAAGTCGTTGTGGAGCAGCGCAACCGACTGCGGGGTGGGGATGGTCGATGCCAGCCGCGCCGCCACCTCGTCCATCGCCGGCAGGTCCTCGTGACGGGCGTGGTGCCAGCGTTGCGTCCAACCCGACACCTGCCGCTCGACAAATCCCTCAGGACGGCCCAGGTCGCCGAGACCGATTGCCACCGGATCGACGCCGTGCAACTCGGCGAGCGCATCGACGAGGTTCTCCCCCACGAGGCGCGGACCGACTCCGGCGGTCGTCAACTCCGGTGGCCACACGCCACGGATGACATGGCCAACCCGTCGCTCCATCACGAAAAACGGCTTGTCCATCACCTCCGGGTCCTCGCACAGGAGGAAGGCTCGGGGTGCCTTCGGATACACCCCGTGCAGCACCGAGAGCACCCGATGCTCGCGGGCCATGTCGTGAGCCTTGGGTGCTACCGGACCCAGCGGGGGGCGTCGCAGCACCAGCTCGGTGTCGCCAACACGGACCAGGTAGGTGAGGTTCGCCTTACCTCCGGGGAACTGAGCGAACTCGATCTCGGCGTCGTCGGGGAGATGAGGCAGGTGGTCCCGGAGATGGGCGGCCACTCGAGCCTCGTCGAAGCGCTCGTCGGGTCGAATCGGTGCCGTGTCGTCGGAAAGACCGCGCATCGGGCCACGCTACCCAACGCCGCCGCGACGATCAGGCGTGGGCAGCAACGAAGATCACCAGCACCACGACGCCCAACACCGGCACCGCCAGGTAGAGCGTGTCGAGAGCGGTCCGCGGACGGGGGCGAGTCACGATGGCGGCCGCCACCGCGGCCACGATGGCAAGGCTTGCCGCTCCAATGAGGACGACACGTGCCGTGGTCATGCCGCCACCAGCACGTCGACGACCACCGAGGCGAACAGGAGCGCCAGGTAGAGGTTCGACCAACGGAACAGGCGCATGGCGCGATCCGGGCGACGGTGCAGCGCGATCGCCTGGCCGATGAGCACCACACCCAGGACCAGCGCCGACACCAGATACACGGACCCGACCGACGCGATCGGATACAGCAGCAGCGAGACGGCGACCACGACGACCGAGTACAGGGTGATCTGCCACACCGTCGTTCGTACCCCGGCGACCACCGGCAGCATGGGGACTCCGGCACGCCCGTAGTCCTCTTTGAAGCGAAGGGCGAGAGCCCAGAAGTGGGGTGGTGTCCAATAAAAGACCACGCCGAAGAGCACCCACGCCGGGAGCCCGAGGGTGCCGGTAACGGCCGCCCATCCGACGAGCGCCGGCACCGCTCCGGCGGCACCACCGATGACGATGTTCTGGTGGGTGGTGCGCTTGAGGAACATCGAGTAGACGAGCACGTAGAACGCCAGGGCGGCAGTGGCGAGCAGGGCTGCCAGCAGGTTGGTTGCCCACCACAGCCACAAGAAACCGGCGGCGCCGAGGGCGAGTCCGATCACGAACGCCTCCCCGGGCCGGACGCGATGGGTGGGAAGAGGACGATGCCGAGTGCGCTCCATGTGCACGTCGATGTCGCGGTCGATCACGTTGTTCAGGGCGTTGGCTCCGGCAGCCGAGAGGAAGCCACCGAAGAGCGTGGCCGCCACCAGCCCGGTCCCCGGCCAGGCTCCGGCGGCGAGCACCATGGCGGGCACCGTGGTGATCAGGAGCAGTTCGATGATCCGGGGCTTGATCAACAGCCCGTACGCGGCGAGGCGCGACCCCGTCACGTTCGCACCGGATACGACGGTGCGGCCCTGGCCACCAGAGCCGTCGTCGCGGTGACCACGAACACGATCCACAGCAGGTCGGCCACGAACAGGTGGACCAACTGCATCCATACCGGGGCGAGCAGCAACACGTTGACCACCCCCAGTGCCAGTTGGCCCACCACGAGGGTGACGAGGAGGCCGGCCCCGACGGCCTCACCCTGATGGCGAGAGGCAAACCGCAATACCCCGATGGCGACGAGGACGGCGACCACCGGATGGACCCACCGGAGCCGCTGAAGGAGCACCCCGGTGAAGTCGTCACGCAGCCCCTGCACCAGGGTCTCCGGCGGGAACAGGGTGTCGCCCAGTGCGGTGATCGCTCCGGTCGATCCCACCACCAGCAGACCCACCGCACACCACAGCACCCAGCGTTGAGTCGCCCGGTCGAATGGACGCCGCGGTGCGGGGTTACCGGCGGCGAACCAGGCGGTGAGCGTGACCGCGGCGAGAAGGATGAACGTGTTGACCAGGTGGACGGCGACAACGGCGGCGCGCTCCGGCGAGTCGTCGTCGCCCACCCACTCGAACACCACCAGGGCCGCACCGACGAGCGCCTCGAAAATGATGAAGACGGCTGCACCGATGGCGGCGAGCCTCACCGGCGACCCCCGCTGCGTTGTTCGCAGCACCCATACGAGGAGCACGGCGACCATCAGCAGCAGGATGCCGCTCGTGGCCCTGTGGGTGAACTCGATGGCGGTCTGCGCAGAGGGTGACCGGGGGATCACCTCGCCACCACAGGTTGGCCAGTGCGATCCGCATCCGGCGCCGGAGCCGGTAGCCCGGACGAAGGCCCCGAACAGGATGGTGATCACCGTGAAGGCAAGCGTGATCGTGGCGTAGCGCGCGAGTTTCATCGGCGGCGATGAGGGTACCCGCGGTCACGGATGGGACCGCCGGTGCGGCAATGGCCCTAGCGGCCGATACACTCAGGGTGCGGAAAGGAGCGATCGCCCATGAAGAAGATCCTTCTCCTGCTCGTCCTCGTCGCCCTCGGGATGGCGTTGGCGAAGCAGCTCGGTAGAGACGAGTCGTCGAACCCGAAACCCGTACCGTTCGGTGCGGGTTTCGGCGCGTCTCAGGGGGCGCGCGCCAATGGGTCGTGGGCTCTCAGGCGATCCGATCCGCCGCCTCGACGATCACCTTGGCGATCTCATCGGCGTGGGTGAACACCGCTTCGTGCCTACCACCGGCAAGCTCGACGACGGTGGCGCCCGAGATGGCATCCGCGGTCTCACGCTGGCGGTCGACCCACACCAGCTGGTCCTTCGGGGTGATCAGGCAGGTCGTCGGAACCTTGATGCCGCTGAGGCGCGCCGTGGCGTCGAACCTCAGGATGGCGAACCCCGCCGCCCAGTACAGATCGAGGTCGCGGTCGAGGAGGGAACGCCACAGCCATGCGGTGTGCTCCGGCGGCACCGCCCCCGACCGCCGGAGGTATCCAAAAGCCAACCGGGGCAGGAGAAACCGGTCGATCCTGCTGACCGCCCGTAGGAGTACAAAGAGAGGCACGGTGATCCAACGGGGCACGGCGACGGGTCGGGCCGCGGTCGCCGCCAGAACCAATGAGGTGACCCGAGTCGGTGACCGCAGAGCGAGCTCCTGGGCGACCATCCCGCCCAGCGAGTAGCCCACCACCGGCACCGGGCCTATGCCGAGGCTGTCGAGGAGTCGGGCGACGTCGTCCGCCAGCTCGGCTACGTCGAACCGCTCCCGGATCCGGTCGCTCTTGCCATGGTTGCGCAGGTCGACGGTGATCACCCGGTGGCGTTCGGCCAGGAGCGGGGTCACCCGGTGCCAGGTCATGTGACTGTCGTAGAGCCACCCATGCAACAGGAGCACCTTCGGCGCATCGATGGGCCCGACCTCCCTCACGAAGAACTCGTGCCGTCCGACCACGAGGGAACGACCCGGGGGACCTTCAGGACGGGTCTGCTGGCCTTCGAATCCAAGGGTCGGCTCCGGACCGAACCAGCGCCAGGCCAACCACGCCCCGGCGAGGGTCAGCAGGCGGGATCGCGGCCCGGGTCCGTCCCATGGATACCGCCGTCGGCGACCCCTCACCTGTCCGCTCCCAGCGGATCCACGGCCACAATGTGGTCGGCCACCGGTGTGCCACCCATCAGGTGCTCGGTGATGATGCGTTCCATGACGTCGACAGTAACGCCTGCGTACCACACACCGTCCGGATAGACCACGGCGATCGGTCCCTGCTCGCAGATCCTGAAACAGTCGGCCTTGGTTCGCAGGACCGTCCCGGCGCCCTGGAGCGGCTGCGACGGTGCCACCGCCATGTCGCCACGCCAGGCGGGGGATGGCGTGCTCAGACCCTCCTCGGACAGGCGTCGTTTGAGGTGAGCCCACACCTCGCGGCCGGACTCGACCGGCGCGCACCTGGGCGTCGTGGCATCGGCGCAGAGGAAGATGTGCCGCTGGAGCCCCCCGATCGACAAGGCGGCGGTGATGGCCTGAAGGCGGTCCTGGTCGAGCACGTCGCCACCAAGGTAGCCGGGTCCACCGAACCCTCCCGAACCCGCCAAGACGAGAGATTTAGCCCGGGGGAACCCGTTTGGCTATGATTGGAGGGCGGTGCCATTCGTGGCACCCCACCCGCAGGCTCCCTTGCCCCCCATGGGGGCCTGCCACCCACCGGGATCGGCCCGTGGTCGCAAGACCACGGGCCGATCCGCGTCCAAGCGAGTAGCGAGTAGCGGGTCTCGGGTACGAGACCGTCTTCCGTCTTCCGAGTCGCGTGTGGAACCCTCGTTCACGGGTCGACGGATGACGGATGACGGATGACGACTCTGGCCATGAGCCATGAGCTATGAGCCCTCTTGCCACTCCTCCCAGGTCACCCCGTCGAGCCAGGGGCGGAAATGCACGGCGCGATAGCGAAGATGCATCTCGTCGAAGATCGCCCGATCCCGGGACCCTTCCACGATGGCGGCGACGAGGTCCAACTGCGGTTCCCAGCCGCGACTCCCCAGCGCCTCATCCACACCGTTTCGCCAGTCGGGGAGAGCGGACCCGTCGCCTTCGGACCAGTAGGCGGCGAGCTTGCGGGCGTCTCGGACCACCCGTCGCAGGATGCGCCCGGTCGCCCGATCGGGCGCACCGCCGAGCAACTCACCGGCGCCCTCCATCCAGTCGGAGAGGGCGACGTCGTCGATGGCAGCCGGCGACAGGATCGCCCTTCGGTACAGGTCGTCGACCGAGCCGGCGAGCGCCAGCGCGTTCACACCGCGGCCGCGATCTCCGGGAGCAGATCGCGGTAGGTGGCCAGATGTGTCGCTCGATCGTGGTGGAGATCGGCTACCAACTGGGCGTACTCGTCGGCGCGGTCCTGCTCGGCGTAGAACAAACGGGGCCGGAGTACACCGGTGTCATCGATGCCGGGGACGGAAACGGCCACCTCGTATCCGAAGTCGGGATCGACCTCCCACTCGATGCCGCCGCTGGCGATACCGGCGACGATGGCGCCCGAGATCGCCGGTGTCACCTTGCGCGACCGAGTGTCGCTCGCCGGTCCCCCGACCCGCCCCGTGTTGAGCAGGAACACCTCGAGGTCGCAGGTGTCGAGGATCTCCCGCAGCCGGTTTGCCTGCCACTCGTGGCGGTAGGCGAAGAAGGGATTGGTGCCAGGGACCCGCAGGAACTTGCCGGCCTCCGCCTTCCCACCGGCGCTGGTCCCCTGGGTCTCCCCGAGCATGAAGTAAGCGGCGGCCTGATCCTTGGTGAGGCGGGCGACGGCGGGAATGATCGTGGCGTTGCGGTTGAGGATGAGCATGAAGTCGGCGCGCTCCACATTCGCCGGCGCCAGGAATCCCGGGATGTCGGCACTGCCAATGACCGCCCGGCTGTTCTCGGTGTGGCTGCCGTCGGCGAAGTCGACCCTTCCGTCGGCGGCGACGGCGACGTTCTCGAGGTACGAACCGGGCTGGGTGGCTCCATGCCAGATCGCCGGTTCGGCCTCCTCGGTGAGGCGGATCACCTTGGCGAACGTTCCGTTCTCCGTCCCGTAGACGCGGCCACCTTCGTACAGCGCCACGAAGTCGTCCTGGACCGGGGAACCGCCACCCACCTTGGAGAAGGTGGTGGTGGTCTTTCCCGTGCCTGACAGCCCGACCACCAGCCCA
The DNA here is from genome assembly GCA_035514255.1 of Acidimicrobiia bacterium. Taxonomy (GTDB): domain Bacteria; phylum Actinomycetota; class Acidimicrobiia; order Spongiisociales; family UBA11373; genus DATKBG01. Next base: position 946 of record DATKBG010000144.1, on the reverse strand, counting down.
ACCCGACGGTCATCCCCGTCACCGACCACCCGCAGGCCGCTGTGCATGGCGAGGCCGCCCCGGCGGTACATGAGGGCATCCCACATGCGCAGGCCGCTCATCTTCGACTCTCCGAAATAGTCGGCGTTGAGCACCCGGCTGACCCCGCTCTCGAGGTCGACGGCGATCACCCGATCATCCGGGTAACCGTCGGCGATGAGCTCTGGCGTATAGAACACGGTCAGTTCGGGTTCGGCGTCGTCGTCCGCCGGGAAGTAGAGGAGGCGCTGCTTGGCCGCCAGGTTGGGGTACCGCTTGTCCACCACGAGCCGGGTGCGCACGCGCGCGTCGGGGTGATCGCCGATGTAGCCGTCGATGACGATCACGTCGAGGTCGCGCAGGTACTCGTCCTGTTTGGCCGCGATCACCGCGTATTCGGCCCGCGAGATGGTCGCATCGGTGTGATCGTCGGGCTGATCGGACACGATGACGGTCGAACCCTTGGACCGGGCGGTCACCTTGGTCGTGATGTTGAGATTGCCGTACTCGGTGGGTCGAGCCGACGGCTGCGCCTCGGTGAGGGCTCGCAGTTCCTCTGCGGTCGGGTTGTAGAGGGCCGATCGCACATCCATCGTCACACCATCCGGGTCGAGAACAGGGGCAGTCTACGGCCCGGGTAAATCGGCTCCGACCGCGGCGTCACCGTTGAGCGTCGTACGCCGCAGCGAGGCGAACGGTCACCGGACCGGAGGAGAACTCGACCCCGCCGACCCGTCCCACCGCCAGGACCCGCTTGCCGGTGGAAAGCGCCATGACCTCATCGGCTGCCAGGAGCTCGTCCAACCCGAAGGTCCCCTCGATCACGGGAATGCCCTCTTGCCGGGCGCACTCGAGGGTGACGTCCCTGGTGATCGACAGGAGGATGCCGAGATCCAGGGAGGGCGTGTACAGCGTGCCGTCGTTGACC
>DATKBG010000143.1:0-2647 GCA_035514255.1 Acidimicrobiia bacterium | reverse complement strand
CAGGTCCACCTGCGCCAGATCGGAAGCGTCAGGGCCGCCGAGGTCAACGAGGTCTCCGAGTGGCTCGCCGCGCTGGTGCGCGAGCACGACCTGCCCCAGAAGCTGTTCCTCCTCCACCAGTTCTCGTTCACCATGCTCCAGAACCGTGAACTCATCGAGGCAAGGCCGGAGCTGTGGACGGTGATCCAGATGGACGGCCAGGGCACGATCCCCAAGAAGTACGACACATGGAACGCACTCACCCGAGGGTGGGCGGACCACCCCTGGGACTGGGGGTGGAAGAACTTCACCATCGAGGACAAGCCGGGACCGATCCCCCCGGCTGAAGTCCTGGAGCTGACCCCGACCCCGGTTTTCGTCAGCTACCAGTAGGCCTCGCCCCCCTCCGTCATCGGCCTCCGGCCGAGGGGATCTCGGCCGCCTCCGCCTTCAGGGGAGGGGACCGCAAAAAGGCCCTCAGCCGAGGATGTCCATCGCCCGTCGGTAGTGGGCGAACCCCTCGACCCGCCGCATGAAGTCGGGCGACCGCCGGAAGCGCTCGGCGATTTCCTGGTGGGTCTCTCCATCGGCTCGAAGTCGGAGCACCCGCCGTTCCATGGCGCGGTTGGCCGTTCGGGGCGGCGGGCCGATTCTCGGGATCTCCGTCCATTCGAGTACCCGCTCGAGGTGTGCGGGACTCCGCTTGAAACGCCGCGACATTTCGGCGAGACCGACACCGGCATCGCTCAGCGTCAGCACCCTGCGTGCCAGGGGGCTCAGGTGATCGCTCACGGTCGCTCCTCTCGTGGCGTACCGCTCACGATAGCCGCCAGCCCCGCAAGGCAAACCTCAGCCGGTGGCGCTGGGAGTGCGCAGCTTGCCGGGCCGGCGGTATGAGCGATCGGTGATGATCACCCCGATCAAGATCAGCGCCCCGCCGAGGACGATGCCGGGCTGGAGTTGCTCGTCGAGCAGCACGATGCCCGAAACGATGGCGAACACCGGAACCACGTAGCCAGTGAGGGACGCATAGGTTGCCGCCACCCGCTGAAGCAACCAGTAGTACAGGGCAAAGGCGGCAAAGGTGGACACGAGTCCCAGATAAGCCATGAGGCTCAGCGCCCGGACCGTTTCCGCCTTGGGCAGTCCCTCACCGACCAACCAGATGACGGCGATGACGACGGTGCCGCTGAGGAAGTGAATGCCGCTGGCATCGAGGTTCCGGTACTGACCGGCGAACCGCTTGGCGTAGACCCCGCCGTAGCTGATGGCGAGCACCGAGATCAAACCGAGGATGCCGGCGTAGACCGGACGACCGCCTTCGGCGAGGCCGCTGTCCCCCGACAGCATGAGTGCGGCCACCCCGGCGAGCGCAACCACGAGGCCGACCACCCGCATGCCGGTGAGTCGCTCGCCTTCGAGGAGGAAGTGGGCCATCACCGCGGTGAGGATCGGGATGAGGGCAGTCATCAGCCCGACGAACCCTGCCGATGCGTACTGGAGGGCGATGTTGGCGAGCACGAATGGCACAGCCATGTTGGTGATCCCCATCGTGAGCCCGACCCGCAAGGCCGCCATCGATCGCGGGATGATTCCACGGCGCTGGATGATGAGGAACACGACGACCGCCACGGTGGCGATGGCGCCGCGATACACGGCGACGGTGACCGGCGAAGCCCCTTCGTTGAGCGCCGCCCGGGTGGCTACCCCCCCTGTCCCCCATCCGAACGAGGCGATGAGGATTGCAAGCCAGATGCGGGCCATCGGCAGGACACTAGGACGGCGACACGGTTTCCCTGCCGTTCAGACTTCGGTGAGCCTCACCAGCGGGAGTATCCGTCCCGCCTTTTCCTGATACTCGCCGAACACCGGGTGGCGTTCGATGATCGGTTCCCAGCGAGACCTGCGCTCCTCACCGTCGAGCACAGTCGCCCGGGCCTCATAGATCCGCTCCTTACGGCGGACCCATACCTTCGGGTCGTCCGCCAGGTTCCGGTACCACTCGGGATGGTCCGGGGCACCTCCCTTGGAAGCGATCACGAGGAGGTCATCACCGTCGGGAAACGACACCAACGGCACCCGGCGAACAGCGCCCGACGTTCGCCCGGTCGCGTACAGGAGGATGATCGCATCCGCCATCGAATGCTCCACGTCAGCGCCGTCGCTAGCGATGTACTTGAGGCTCAGATCCCGATTGCGCTCGTGGGCGTCGGTCGCCTTCGACTCGATTTCCTCCAAAAGCACGTTGGTCACCTCCATGCCGAACGGCTTCGATCCTATCGCCAGCGGCGACCGACGCCGACCACACGGCGGTCAGTGCCGCGACAACCGCTCGGGTGTCAGCGTGAACCGACGAGCTCCGAAGGTGATGGCGGTCCCGATGACCAGCGCGGTACCGACCATCCCGGTGGCACCAGAGACGAGGGCGAGACCGTGACGGGTGGCCTGGACCGCAGTATCGGCATCGTCGGCCCAATAGAGTCCCACCCACGCCACGGTGGCGATCACATACGCCGCGACCGCGATGGCGGTCACCATCCACAGGGTGTTCTCCAGATAACCACTGCCGGTCGCCAGCGGCCGACGCGACGGGACCCTGACCGCGACGAGAGCAGCCACCAGGGCCGTCCAGAAGCCGACGACCAGCCACGACCCGATGACATCGCCG
>DATKBG010000142.1:0-13317 GCA_035514255.1 Acidimicrobiia bacterium | reverse complement strand
ATTCCTTAATTGGTATTTGGTATTTGGTATTTGGTATTTGGTATTTGGTATTTGGTATTTGGTATTTGGTACTTGGTATTTGGTATTTGGTACACCGATACCAGCAACCGAAAGCGTTATCGCCTGTCGGGCAGTGACCGGAGGGGAGGCGGGAGGGCAAACGCTACGTGGGCCTCGCGGCGCGTCCTCCAAGTACCAAATACCAAATACCAAGTACGGGTGGGAACGCTGCCCCGACGACTAACGACTCCCTACGCTCACCCATATGCGCATCACCGTGGTGACCATGTTTCCCGAGTTCTTCGCGAGCCCGCTCGGGGTGAGCATCGTGGGGCGCGCTATCACCGACGGAGTGCTGGCGGTCGACGTGGTCGACCTGCGTGCGCACGGTCTGGGCAGGCATCGGCAACTCGACGATGCGCCGTTCGGTGGAGGCCCGGGGATGGTGATGATGATCGAACCGTTGGCGGCGGCGCTCGAGCCCCTCGCTGACACCCACCGGGTCCTGCTCACTCCGGCCGGTGCCCCGCTCACCCAGGACACGCTCGATCGGTTGGCCGGCCTCGCAGCGATCACGCTGGTGTGCGGCAGGTTCGAGGGCGTCGACGAGCGGGTTGCCGAGCATCTCGTCGACGAGGAGATCTCTATGGGCGACTTCGTGGTCGCCGGCGGCGAGGTGGCTGCGCTCACCATCGTCGAGGGGGTGGCTCGCCTCCTCCCGGGCGTAGTAGGGAACCCGTCCTCCACGGTCTCGGAGAGCTTCCGGGGCGACGGGCTGCTCGAGGAGCCCCAGTACACGCGCCCTGCCGACTTCCAGGGCTGGAAGGTGCCCGAGGTGCTGCTTGCGGGCGATCACGGGAAGGTGGACGAGTGGCGGCGAACTCAGCGGATCGAGCGGACCCGGCGGCGCCGTCCCGACCTCCTCGAGGATTTCTCGCAGTCCGACGGCGAGGACTACTATCCCGCCCGCTCGGACGATCGTGCGAGCCCCCCGGAGGATTCCCGATGAGCATCATCGACCAGGTCGAAGCCGCCCACATGCGCGACGACATCCCCGACTTCAAGGCGGGCGACACCGTCAAGGTCAACGTCCGCGTCGTCGAAGGTGGTCGCGAGCGGACCCAGGCGTTCGAGGGTGTCGTCATCGCCCGCAACGGCGGCGGCGTCCGCGAGTCGTTCACCGTACGCAAGGTGTCGTTCGGTGTCGGAGTGGAGCGCATATTTCCGCTCCACGCACCGATCGTGGCCTCGATCGAGGTCACCCGCCGCGGTGACGTGCGTCGCGCCAAGCTGTACTACCTGCGGGACCGTGTCGGCAAGGCGACGCGCATCAAGGAAAAGCGCGACTGAGCCCGTGATGCGCCGCTACCGCGGTGCACGGGTATCGTGCCCACCGTGTCCGATCCCGAGTCGATAGAGCCGCTCGCTGGCTCCGGCCAACCCCCCGGCTATCCGGTCGATCCCTCCGGAGTGGACACTCCCGACGACACCGTGGAAGGCGGCAAGAAGCGGCGGCGCCGCGACAGGCCCCCCCGACCCTTCTGGATCGAGGTGCCGCTCCTCGTCGCGGTGGCGCTCGTGGTCGCCGTGGTCGTCAAGACGTTCCTCGTGCAGGCGTTCTTCATCCCGTCAGCTTCGATGATGGACACCCTGCTGATCAACGACCGTGTCATGGTCAACAAGCTTTCTTACCGGTGGGGTGAACCGCGCCCCGGTCAGCTGATCGTGTTCGACGATCCGCGTGCACTGTCCAAGGAGGGGGAGTCGTTCCCGGCGGCCGTGCTGCGCAACATCGGCGAGGCGCTCGGGCTGGCGACTCCGGACACCGCGCTGATCAAGCGAATCGTGGCGGTAGGCGGCCAAACCCTTCAGATCCGGGACAACCGGCTGTTCATCGACGGTGAGCCGGTCGACGAGTCGTATCTGACCAGGGCGGTGTCGATGCCCGACTTCGGCCCGATCACCATTCCCGACGGATTCGTGTTCGTGATGGGTGACAACCGCAACCAGAGCGAGGACAGCCGGAGTTCGCGGTTGTGTCCCGAGGCCCACGAGTCGGAGGGGACCCGCTTCTGTCCGATCTCCGAAGAGGAGATCATCGGTCGGGCGTTCATCCGCGTTTGGCCCCCCAGCCGGTGGGGAGGGCTGTAGAGGGTCACCCGTCATCCGTCACCCGTCACCCGTCGAAGAGCCGCGCGATGTGCTGGCGTGAACGGGGTCGGGGCTGGGAAAGCTGACGGGAGACGGGAGACGGGAGGCGGGCGACTCCATTTCTGTCCCTTCCACTGCGTACAACGGTTGGTATGTCGGTAACATCGCCATCTTCCGTAGGAGAACCACCGGGTGAGCGAAGAAGATCTCGAGCGCTACGAGTCGGACGTCGAACTGCAGATCTACCGCGAGTACCGCGACGTCCTGCCGATGTTCCGGTACGTGATCGAGACGGAGCGCCGGTTCTACCTGGCGAACCAGGTCGATCTCAACACCCGCGAGGCGGGCGGAACGGTTTTCTTCGAGATCCAGCTCAACGACGCCTGGGTCTGGGACATGTATCGCCCCGCCCGGTTCCTCAAGTCGGTGCGGGTGCTCACCTTCCGCGACGTCAACGTCGAGGAACTGGAGCACGCCGAGCTCGAGCTGCCGGAGCCCGACGAGATCTAGTAGCGCTAGGACGCCTCGGCGAGGCGGTCGCGCTCGCCTTCCTTCTGCGGCGAGGAGCCACCCTCATTGACCGCAACGTGCGCGTCGGTCGAGGTGAGATCGACCTGCTGATACGCATCGATGGGATCGTGGTCGCCGCCGAAGTCAAGACCCGGTACGGAGCCGATCCTCTCCTCCAGATCACCGAGGAGAAGGAGCGCCGGATGCTCGATGCCGCCCGCCGCGTGCGGCCCCGGCCGGCCCGGATCGACGTCCTATCAGTGGAGTTCGGTGCCGCGGGGGCGACGGTGCGATGGGTTCGCGGGCTGTCGTGAGCCTCAGCGGCGGCCCCGGAGTTCGATGAACCAGCAGGCCCGATGCCAATGACGCCTCAGGTCCGGGTAGTCCTCCGGGATCACCACGAGGTGACCCTCCCCGGCGGGGATAGCGCCCTCGCAACCCGGACAGAGGTAGGCCTTGCGGGCGTTGTAGGGCTGCACCGGGGTGACGACCTCCGGCCCCAGTGATCGACCTATGGCCACGCCACGGCCCACAGGACGAGCAGCAGCGCCACCCCGAGGGCGGCCACCACGAGGACGACATCGGCGGTCCGCCGCTGCTGCTTCCGAAACGGGTTGAAGCCCATGAACCGATGGTAGAAGCCGCCCGCGAAGCCAAATCGGATCGCATCTCAGCGGTACCAAGTACCAAGTACCAAGTACCGCCTCTGGCCATGAGCCATGAGCTGTGAGCTCTCCTTGTAACGTCCTTCGCATGTTCTCCACTCGTGACGATGGGCCGGTGCGCTGGCTGACGATTTCGAATCTCGGCCGACGCAACGCCGTACCGATGGGCTCGTGGCGCGACCTCGCCGCGGTGTTCGACGACTTCGAGGCATCGTCCGCCCGGGTGCTGGTGATCACCGGGGACGGTGAGGACTTCTGTTCGGGTGCCGATCTGAGCGACATGGGCGGTACACCGTCGACCACAGGTGCTTACGACGCGTTGACCGATGTCGGGGCCGCCGCCTCGGCGCTGCACCGGCTCACCAAGCCGACCGTCGCCGCCGTCGACGGCTACGCGGTCGGGGCGGGGATGAACCTTGCCCTGGGCTGCGACATCGTGATCGCCACCGAGCGCGCCCGGTTCGCCGAGGTCTTCGTCAAGCGTGGCCTGACCCTCGACTTCGGCGGCACGTGGGTGCTGCCCAGGCTCGTCGGTCTCGCCCGCGCCAAGGAGCTGGCGCTCACCGGTCGCATGGTCGGAGCCGCCGAGGCGCTGGCGATGGGCATGGTGGCCCGGGTGGTGGCACCGTCCGACCTGTCAGGGTCGGCGGCATCCCTGGCCGGCGAACTGGCCGCAGGGGCGCCTCTTGCCCAGCGCTTTATCAAGGCGGGTTTGGACACCGCAGCGGGCATGTCGTTCGACGACGGCCTGGCCTATGAGCAGACCGCCCAGTCGTTGCTCTTCGGTACCGCCGACGTCGTGGAGGGCATGGTCTCCTTCCTGGAGAAGCGCCCTCCGGAGTTCGAGGGCCGCTGAGTCCACACCCCTGGTTTCTGTCCGGGGCGTCCCATACCTTGACGGGATGTTCGCCTCGGTCACTTCTGCCACCGTCGTCGGCGTGGAACCGCGGCCCGTCCGGGTCGAGGTCAGCCTGGCCAACGCACAGCGCGAGACCTTCACGATCGTCGGCCTTCCCGACACCGCAGTGCGCGAAGCCCGCGAGCGGGTGCGCGCCGCGATCACGGCCACCGGGCTGCGATTTCATCGTGGAAAGGTGACGGTCAACCTGGCCCCAGCGGATGTCCCCAAGGCCGGCTCGGCCTATGACCTCCCCATCGCCCTCGGTGTGGCCGCCGCCCTCGGCGAGGCGCCGCGATCGTGTCGGGAGGTGGTGGCGCTCGGCGAGCTCGCCCTCGACGGGACGGTGCGCTCGGCCCGCGGTGCCCTCGCCGCCGGCATCGTCGCCCGCCAGCGCGGCCAGCGATGTCTGCTCGGAGTGTCGGCTCTGGCCGAAGGGGCACTGTCCGGCGCCGAAGTGATCGGCGTGGACTCACTCGCTCAGGCCATCGCCGTGGTGGCAGGAACGGATCCGGGCACCACCGACCTCGCCCCGGCGCCGTCACCACAGGACCCTGCTGTCGATCTGGCCTCGGTGCGAGGTCAGGAGGTCGCCCGACGGGCTGTCGAGGTGGCTGCCGCCGGCGGGCACCACCTGCTCCTGTCGGGGGCGCCCGGGTCTGGCAAGACGATGCTCGCTCGAGCCCTCGCAGGGGTGCTGCCGAACCTGACCGAACCCGAGGCGCTCGACGTCGCCCAGGCTCACGCCGCCGCCGGGAGGCCACCGTTCCTCGACGCCCGGCCCCCATTTCGCAGCCCCCATCACACGGCCACGCCGGCGGCGATCATCGGCGGAGGGTCGGGGATGCCGGTGCCAGGCGAGTTGACCCTTGCCGACCGCGGTGTGCTTTTTCTCGACGAGCTCGCTGAGTTTCCGCCCTACCTGCTCGACACACTGCGCCAGCCCATCGAAGAGGGGGCGGTACACGTCGCCCGCAAAGGCGCATCGGTCAGCTTCCCCTGTCGGGTGCAGGTGGTGGCTGCGACCAACCCGTGTCCGTGCGGCTTCCACGGGGACTCGCGTTCACCGTGTCGGTGTGCCCCCGCCGCGGTCGGCCGATATCGCGCCCGTCTCTCCGGCCCGCTGGTTGACCGGTTCGATCTGCGGGTTCCCGTGCACCGGGTAGCGCCGGCCGAGCTGCTCGGGCCGGGTGGCGAAGCGACGGCGTCGGTCAGGGAGAGGGTGGAAGCGGCGCGCCGTCGCCAGATCGACCGTGGTGTGCTCAACAGGGCCCTCGACCGCGACGCCCTCGACGCCCTCCCGTGGGATCCCGACGCCCACCGGCTGGCGACCCGAGCGATCGAGCGCTTCGACCTGACCGCCCGGGGGTGGGACCGGGTGCGCAGGGTGGCTCGAACGATCGCCGACCTCGCCGGGGACGACTCGGCGAACGCCGACCACATGGCCGAGGCGCTCGGGCTTCGAGGTGCGGTATGAGTCGTGACGATCGGCTGCGCCTCGCCTTCGTCGGGCTGCACCCGGCGCGTCATCGTGACCTGGTCGCCCGTCATCGCACCGCCGGTGCGGTCCTCGAGGCGATCCGGGCGGGAGGTGTCGACGGAGTACCTCCTGCAATCGTGCGGGCACCGAGCGAGTGCCTGGCTGCGGTGGAGGAAGCAGGCGCGGAGACGGTGTTTCTCGGAGATGGTGGCTACCCAGCGTGGCTCGCTGGCATCGGGGACCCGCCCGATGTGCTGTTCGTCCGGGGTCGTCTCCCCGATCGGATGGGCGTCGGCGTGGTGGGTACGCGGCGATGCACCGGGTACGGGCGGGCTCTCGCCACCGGATACGGCCGGGCGATCGCCGCCGCGGGCTGGGCCCTCGTATCGGGACTCGCCCGGGGGATCGATGCCACGGCGCAGCGCGCTGCGGTGGAAGCGGGCGGCTCGAGCGTCGCCGTGCTCGGGTGCGGGGTCGACATCGTGTATCCCCGGGAGAACGCCGACCTGACGACCGCCATCCTCGATGGTGGTGGGGCCGTGATCAGCGAGTACCCGCCGGGGGCGCACCCCCTCGGCTGGAGGTTTCCGCCGCGCAACCGCATCATCTCGGGGCTGTCAGCGGCGGTCGTCGTGGTGGAGTCGGCGGTCCGGGGTGGGGCACTGGTGACGGCCGCCCGCGCTGCAGAGCAGGGCCGGGCAGTGTTCGCCGTGCCCGGCGACGTGGGCCGTCCCGCATCGGTCGGCTGCAACCTCCTGATCCGCGATGGGGCCGGGCCGGTGCTCGATCCGGCGGACCTGGTGGAGGCCCTGTCGCTGGTGCTCGGTCCGCCGGCGGCTGCCCCCGTCACCGCGACCGCCGAACAGCCGGAGATGTTCGCTCAGACGGGGGTACCGGTGGATGAGTTCGGCGCGGCACTCGGTCTCCATGGGTCCGAACTGCTCGCCCTGCTCGGGCGCCTGGAACTCGAGGGGAAGGTGAGGCGTGAGGGCGACCTGGTGATGCCAGCCTTTGAAGGGGGTCGTTGACCGGACCGCGCCACCCGGCGACGATGGGAGCGTGGCGAACCTTCCCCGGACACCCTCCTGGGCCAGCCAGCCCGTCCAGGCGTTTCTCGGCCGCATGTCCGACGAGCGCGGCCTTTCCGCGCACACCATCGCCGCCTACCGACGCGACCTCGCCCAGTTCTTCGACTTCTGTGACCGCCTCGGCGTCGACTCGGTGGATGCCGTCGACCGCCGCGCCGTCCGCCGGTTCCAGGCCAATCTCGTCACCAGGCGCTACGCACCGGCGTCGGTGGCGCGCAAAGCGTCGGCGGTGCGGGCCTTCTTCGCCGACGCCGTCAAACGAGGCGGCCTGGCCGCTGACCCGACCCATGCCCTTCCGTCTCGGAAGAAGCCGCAGCGTCTTCCGAGATCGGTCCCCGAGCGAGCCCTCGGATCGGGTCTGGACGCCATCGACGGGACCGACCCGATGTCGTTGCGGGATCGCGCCATCCTCGAGGTCCTCTACGGAACCGGCGTGCGGGTGTCGGAGCTCGTCGGCATGCAGGTGGACGACGTCGACGGGGTGGACCTGGTCCGGGTGATGGGCAAGGGTTCCAAGGAACGCGTGGTTCCGCTGTCCGGCGAGGCACGCAAGGCGGTCGATCGCTATCTGGCCCGGGGGCGACCCGCGCTCGCTTCGGCCGCGGCGCGCCGGGTGCTGTGGGTCGGAGCGCGCGGCGGGCCATTGGATCAGCGGGGGATCCGCCGTGTCGTGTCCGGTCGGATCGGCACCTTCCCACACGCTCTACGACATTCGTTCGCTACTCACCTGCTCGAGCACGGAGCCGACCTACGCACCGTCCAGGAGCTGCTGGGTCATGTTGAACTGGCCACTACCCAGACATACACTGCCGTGTCCCTCAGCCACCTCAAGGCAACCTATGAGCGATCGCATCCGCGCGCCTGAACCCTCCGAGCAAGACCTCGACGGGTATTGGCGCCGATTCAAGGAAACGGGGGACAAGGCGGCGCGGGAGGGACTCATCATCCACTTCTCGCCCCTGGTCAAGTTCGTCGCGGGCAGGGTCGGTGTCGGGCTGCCGCGGAGTGTCGAACAGGCGGACCTGATCTCCTACGGGATGTTCGGGCTGATAGATGCGATCGACAAGTTCGACCTCGAGCGTGGCTTCAAGTTCGAGACCTACGCGGTGCAACGGATCAAGGGAGCGATCCTCGACGAGCTGCGCGCTCTCGACTGGGTACCGCGATCGGTGAGGGCCCGTGCCCGCGAGATCCAGCGCTCTCTGGACGAGCTGGAACACCGTCTGAAGCGATCGGCGACCGAAGAAGAACTCGCCGAGCACATGGGTATGCCCTTGGAAACCCTGCAGACGCGTCTCGGTGAGATCGCTTCGCTCGGATTCGTTGCCCTGGACGAGATGCTCGACCCTGGTGAGCGTGGTTCGGCGACCATCGGTGATCTGCTCTCCGATCCGATGTCGATGGATCCGGGCGGGTCGTTCGAGAAGCAGGAGACCCGGTACTTCCTGACCGACGCCATCGGCCGTCTCGCCGAGCGCGAGCGCCTGGTGGTGACCCTGTACTACTACGAGGGGCTCACCCTCGCCGAGATCGGCGGCGTACTCGGCGTCACCGAGTCACGCATCTGCCAGATCCACACCAAGGCCGTGATGAGCCTCCGCAACCGAATGATGGAGCCGGGATAAGAATCAGCTCTTGGCTTTTGGCTCTTAGCTCTTGGCCAGATGTTGCCCGGCAGCTTGTTGGCGCCCTCTGGCTAATGGCTAACCGCCAATGGCTAATAGCCAACACGCGACGGGCGACTATCATCGCCCTATCCACACGCCCCATACGCCGTCCCTCTGCGGTCGGATCGTGAGATCCGGATGAGGGGTTCCAGCGGCCGGGGCGAGAGACCAACCGCGAAGAAGGAGGAACGGTGGCCGCTGTCACCATGAAACAGCTGCTCGAAGCAGGCGTGCACTTCGGGCACCAGACCCGGCGCTGGAATCCGAAGATGCGTCCCTACATCTTCTCCGAGCGCAACGGGATCCACATCATCGATCTGCGTCAGACCCTCGAGGCGACCGAACGCGCCGTCTCCTTCATCCGCGACACGGTCGCCGGTGGCGGTGTGGTCCTGTTCGTAGGGACCAAGAAGCAGGCGCAGACGGTGGTTCAGGAGGCGGCTACCCGGTCCGGGATGCCTTACGTGAACCATCGCTGGCTCGGCGGGATGCTCACCAACTTCCAGACGATCCGCCAGCGCATCCTGTACATGCGCGAGCTGGAGCAGATGGACGACACCGGCGTGATGAACGCCCTCCCCAAGAAGGAGCGCCTCAAGCTGCGGCGCGAACTGGAGAAGCTGCGCGCCGTGTTGGGCGGGGTTCGCGACATGCAGCGGGCACCAGACGCGGTGTTCGTCATCGACGTACGCACCGAGCGCATCGCCGTCACCGAGGCCAGCCGTCTCGGTATCCCGGTGGTGGCCGTGGTGGACACCAACTGTGATCCCGACGATGTCGACTATGTGATCCCCGGCAACGACGACGCGATCCGCGCCGCTCAGCTGATGGGGTTCGCCATCGCCGATGCTGCCCTTGAGGGTGCCGAACTGGCCAAGGCGAAGCGCAAGGGCGCCGACGATGCGGCCGCTGAGGGGGCCGCTGAGGGGGCCGCTGAGGGGGCCGCCGAGGAGGCATCGTGACCGAGATCACCGCCCAGGACGTCGCCGCGCTCCGAAAGAAGACCGGCGCCGGCATGATGGATGCCAAGCGCTCGCTCGAGGAATCCTCCGGCGATCTCGAAGCCGCCGAGCGTCTCCTTATGGAGCGTGGACTCGCCTCGGCACGCAAGCGCGCCGACCGGGCTGCAGACCAGGGCACCATCGGCTCCTATCTGCACTTTCAAGCCGATCGCCCGGTGATCGGCGTCCTCGTCGAACTGGTCTGTGAGACCGACTTCGTCGCCAAGAGCACCGAGTTCAAGGATGCGGCCAACGACATCGCCATGCACGTCGCCTGGGCTCGGCCCCGCTGGTTGAGCCGTGACGAGGTGCCCGACTCGGCGATCGACGACGAGCGGTCCCTCATCACCGCCCAGGCGCGTAACGAGGGCAAGCCGGAAGAGGTCATCGCCAAGATCGTCGACGGCAAGGTCGGCTCCTTCTATGCCGACACCGTGCTCCTCGACCAGACATTCGCCAACGCGGAGAAGTTCGCCGGTACCGTTGGGGAGATGGTCGAGACACTCGGGGTGCAGATGAGAGAGAACATCGCGGTTCGTCGTTTCAGCCGACTCGGTGTGGGGGAGGACTCGACAGAGTGACCAGAGTCGCCCTCAAGCTCTCAGGCGAGTCCTTCGCAGATCCGGAGACCGGCTACGGCATCGACCCGAAGATGGTGCAGCGGCTGGCCACCGAGATCGCCGAGGTGTCGTCTGAGGGGCACCAGATCGCCATCATCGTGGGGGGCGGCAACATCTTCCGCGGCCTGTCCTCGGCGGCGGCGGGCATGGACCGCGCCAACGCCGACTACATGGGAATGCTGGCCACGGTGATCAACGCCCTGGCACTGCGCGACGCCATGGAGAGCGCCGGGGCCCCGGCCCGGGTACAGACGGCGATCGGCATCGCCCAGGTGGCCGAGCCGTACATTCGGCTGCGAGCCATCCGTCATCTCGAAAAGGGCAGAGTGGTGATCTTCGCCGGCGGAACCGGGAACCCGTTCTTCACCACCGACACTGCCCTGGCGCTGCGCGCCGCCGAGATCGGTGCCGAGATGGTGCTCAAGGGAACCCGGGTGGACGGCGTGTATGACGCCGACCCTGAGCAGGTTCCCGACGCCCAACTGCTACCCGACCTGAGCTATATGGAGGTACTGGAACGGGGACTCCGGGTCATGGACAGCACCGCCATTACGATGTGCATGGACAACGGCCTCCCGATCCGGGTCTTCAACATCACGGTCCCCGGGAATATCGCGCGGGCCGTACGGGGCGAAGCGATCGGGACGCTTGTCCGCTGAGAGGAGGCGAGCGGTGATCGACGAACTCCTCGCCGAGGCTTCGGCGAAGATGGACCAGGCGGTGGCGCACGCCCAGAGCGAATTTGCCACCATCCGCACCGGCAGGGCCAACCCGGCGCTGCTGCAGCGTGTCACCGTCGACTACTACGGCGCTCCCACGCCGCTTCAGCAGCTGGCGTCGATCTCGGTTCCGGAGGCGCAGTTGCTCGTCGTCCAACCCTTCGATCCCGGGTCGGTCGGTGCGGTCGAGAAGGCGCTGCAGGCTGCCGGCCTCGGTCTCAACCCCTCCAATGACGGCACCGTGATTCGTCTGTCGTTCCCGCCGCTGACCGAGGAACGCCGTAAGGAACTGATCCGGCTGGTCCGCAACATGGTTGAGGAGGGACGGGTCGCCGTCCGCAACATCCGGCGTCACAGCAAGGACGATATGGAAGCCCTCGAGGGTGACATCTCCGAGGACGACATCCGCCGCGGCGAGGCGCGCCTTCAGGAGGTCACCGACCAGCACATCGCGCGGCTCGACGATCTCCTTGCCCACAAAGAGGCCGAACTGCTCGAAGTGTGAACGGCGTCACCGAGGAGGCGGGGTGAACGACAGCGGAGACGACAGGACCAGCGGGTACGACCCGGATGAGTCCTCGCCCGACGCCGACGATCTCGTCTCGAGCGACTCGTCCGACGAGCGCGACTGGAGTGACACCGAGGCTGAGGAGATCCCTCCTCCTGTCGCGGTAGAAGACACCGGCGAGTTCGTCGACCTCCCGGCGTGGGCGACCGATGTCACCCGCGCTGCCGACCACGTCGAGTCGCGTGGCTTCGACGGAGATACCGAGGTCGGGTCGGATCCGGCGCCGGAAGACCTCGATCCCGACTCGTACGATCGCGAGCAGGAGACACTCTTCGAGGTCGCGCCGGAGGCCGCAGAGGAGCCGGCTCCGTTCGACGACGCCCGGGATCCCGGTGCCGGCCCTGTACCCGATGATGAGGTTTCACCGACCCCCGACGTTCCGCATGCCGACACCGACATGCCGCATGGCGTCGCCACGGAGCGCGCATACGACGCCCTCGACGCCGATGACAGCGAAGACTTCGACGTCTGGGACGAGTTCGTGGGTTCTGCCAACGCGCCCCCGGCTGAGCCGGACCGTTTGGACGATTGGCCACCCGAGCCGATGAGTCGCAAGGAGCGGCGTCGAGCCCGCAAGGAGGCCCGGGCCGCCGCGAAGGGGGCTACCGCTGGTGCCGAGGAGGGCGGCCGGCCACGCCACCGCGACTCCGAGCCAGGGCCCGACACCGACGGCTGGGTGGAAGCCGATCCGAACGAGACCGCCTGGTTGCGCGAGGGTGTTCAGGAGGAGGACCCACCCGAGCCAGGGTCGTCGGTGTTCGCACCGCCCCCGTCGCGGACCGACGACACGCCGCCGCTTACGCTGCCACCGCCCGCCCGCCCGGAGGAACCGGTATGGCTGGCTGCCGAACAGCCACTCGTCGGCGATGCTCCGTCACCTGACCGAGAGCCAGCGGCTGCGGACGCCCCGGACGACGAGATGGGCGACGGGGACGAGTGGTTCGATGAGGTGCAGGACGGTGACGATTGGGATGAGGCGCAGGACGAGCGCCAACCCCTTGTCGTTATGGACCCCGATGACGACCTGGAGCTCGACGCCGACGCCTACGCCACCTCGGCTACCCGGGAGCATCGGGGCCTTGCCGAGGCGATCTACCAGGCAGGCGACGAGGACCTGGAGTGGCAGGCGATGTCAGCCTCCATGCCCGGCCTGGGGACCGGGGTCATCAGCTACGACGATGTGGCGGACCTCGGCGGCGATGAGGAGGACACCTATGTCGAGCGGGCCCGCTCCGACCTCGGGACCCGGGTCTTTACCGGATTCGTGCTCGTCGGTCTGCTTCTCGGGTCGATGTGGGTGGGGCGCGAGGCGTTCGCCATCTTCGTCGGACTGATGGTTTTCATCGCCCTCGCCGAGTACTACGTGGCCTTGCGTCGAGCCCGTTTCCGACCAATAGCCCTGTTCGGGTTTCTGGGGGGCCTGGGAGTGTTGTTCGGCGCTTGGTTCCACGGCCCGCTCGCTATCCCGGTGGTGGTGTGCCTCGTGGCCGTGGTCACCTACTTCGTCTATGCCTTCGCCCCGCTCGGTCGCGACGCGCTCACCAACGGTGGGTTGACCCTGCTGGGGGTGGTGTGGGTCACGGTCACCGCCTCGTTCGCGTTCCCGTTGATCAAGGTTCCGGGATTCCACGCTCTCATCCTCACGGTGGTGGTCGCCACGGCGGCCATGGACATCGGCGGCTACGGGTTCGGTCGCATGATGGGGCGCCGCCGCCTCGCCCCGCTGGTGTCACCCAACAAGACGGTGGAGGGGCTCCTCGGCGGGATCGTCGCCACCTTCGCCGCAGCTGCGGGGATGTCGTTCGTCTTCGAGGAGATCTCGCTGGATCACGCTCTCGCGCTGGCGGCGGTGGTGTCGGTGCTCGCCCCACTCGGCGATCTCGCTGAGTCCATGTTCAAGCGGAGCATGGGAATCAAGGACATGGGGGCGATCCTCCCCGGGCACGGCGG
>DATKBG010000141.1:0-4875 GCA_035514255.1 Acidimicrobiia bacterium | reverse complement strand
TGGACGATGTAAAGCACGGCGGCGGCGAGTCCGGCCAGGGTGAAGAGACCCAGACCGAAGACCATGTACCCGACCCCGCTGACGATGTTGAAGCTCAGGATCCGCTTGACGTCGTCCTGGGCGACGGCACCGAGGACGCCGATCAGCATCGACAGTGCTGCCACCACCAGCAGCAGGCGAGATGGCTGGCCATGGCTGAACAGGAGCGTGTGGCTCCGGATGATGGCGTAGACGCCGATCTTGGTGAGCAGCCCGGCGAAGATCGCGGTGACCGGCGAGGGTGCCACCGGATACGAGTCCGGGAGCCAGAAGAAGAGCGGGAAGATCGCCGCCTTGATACCGAACACCACCAGAAAGAGCAGTCCCAGCCCGCTGCGCAGCGCAGGCGTGACTTCGCCCAACTTGCCCGACAGGTCGGCCATGTTGACCGTGCCGGTCGAGGCGTAAACGAGGGCGATCGCGGTGAGGAAGAGCATGGAGGCGACGAGGCTGATGACGATGTAGGTGACGCCGTGGCGCACCTGCAGCCGATCCCCGCCGAAGGTGATCAGCACGTACGAGGCGGTGAGCGTCACCTCGAAGGCGACGAACAAGTTGAACAGGTCGCCGGTGAGGAACGACAGTGACACACCGGCAGCGAGGATCAGATACACCGGGTGGAAGAACCCGGCCTCGTCGCTGGTTTTCGGGCTCCCGATGGCATACATGAGGACGACGAGCAGCATCAGCGACGAGACCACGACCATGATCGCCGCCAGCGGATCGGCGACCAGGGTGATACCCAACGGCCAGGGCCACCCTCCCACGTGGCCCACCACCACCGACCCGTCAGCCACGGATAGGAGCAGGTCCACCGCCGCCGCCGTGGTGGCGAGCAGCGTGCCGACGCCGATCACCCGACGGGCAGTGGGGAAGCGACCGAGCATCGCCGACACCGCCGCCGCGGCGAGTGGGAGGGCGACCGGGATGACGAGATCGGTCATCGGCTCTCCCCCCCTTCGGCCGGGGGCGAATCCAGGTGCGCCGCGATTCGACGGTCCTCGATGTCGTCTTCAACGATGTCCGACCGGGTGAGCAGCCAACTCCGGTACGCGATGGCGAGCAGGTAAGCCGTCACGCCGAAGGTGATCACGATGGCAGTGAGTGCCAGCGCCTGAGGCAGCGGATCGGCGAACTCGACGGCCCCGGATCCCGCGATCGGCGGAGCCCCGGCTCGCCCTCCGGCGACCAGCAGCAGCAGGTTGGCCCCGTGAGCGATGACGGCGAGGCCGATGATGATCCGGGTCAGGTTGCGCTGGAGGATGAGGTAGACCCCACACCCGTAGAGGACCCCGATGGCGACGACCAGTACGGCGATCATGGGAGCTCCTCGTCCCAGCCGCTGCCGAGCGAGTCGAGGAGCGCCGCCACCAGCCCGACCACCACGGCGAACACACCGAGGTCGAACCCGAGCGCCGAGGTGAGCTTCATCGTCCCGAGCATCGGCAGCGTGACGCTCACCACCGTCTGATCGAAGAAGCCGCCACCCCAGGCCAAGCCGGCCACTCCGACGCCGACCGCGATCGCCAGACCCCACCCGAGCAGGAGCCGGGGTGTCACCCGACCGAGCGAGCCGCGGCCTTCCCGAGACCGGAGGGCGATGTGGTCGAGCACCAGACACGCCCCGGCAACCAGCCCGGCAATGAAGCCGCCCCCTGGGGCGTTGTGACCGGCGAACAGCAGATACAGGGCGAACACGATGCCGGTACGCAGCACCACATTGGCGGCGACGTCGAGGATCGGGGAGTACCAGGTCATGTTCCGGCCTCCGACGGCTCGGTGTCATCGGCGGGCATCGGCGCTCGGATGAGGGCCATGGCCCCGAGCGCCGCCACCACGAGGACGGTGATCTCGCCGAGCGTGTCGAGAGCCCGGAAGTCGGTGAGGATGACGTTCACCACGTTGCGGCCACCCCCTTCGGGCTCGGCACGGGCGATGAACTCGCCGGCGAGTGACGGCGCGGTCCTTTCGGAGGCAGCCCAGAGGGCGAACGCCATGGTGGCCAGTCCCACCACCGAGGCGACGACCACCCGGATCGCCTGGCCGCCGGCGTCGCGGAACACCTCGAACCGCAGCGGCAGCCGGCTGAGAACCATCACGAAGAAGGCAAGGGCGAGCGTCTCCACCAGCAACTGCGTCAGCGCCAGGTCGGGGGCCCCCTGGATGAGAAACAGCACGGCGACTCCATATCCGATAGCGCCCAGACAGAGCACCGCGGCAAGACGGCGGCGAACCAAGGTGACGGCAACGGCGGCGGCGACCACGACCAGCACCGCGACCACCTGCAGCGGCGACTCGGCGAGAGCGATCTCCGGCAGCGACCGCCAGTGGCGGACCATCAGTACACCGGGGGCGACCACTGCCACGGTGACGATCACCGACAGGTACACGGGGAGCGAACCGCTCTGCATCGTCGACACGACCCGATCGGCGACGCGGTTGAGACCGACCAGCGAGTCTCCGTAGACCCGCGTCGTCTCGGGAGCACGCGACGTGAGCCTCCGCAACACGGGGAGGGGCCACTTCCAGAGAAGCCACCCGCCGAGGAGGACCACGACCGAGAGCACCACGGGTGGACCGAAGCCGTGCCACAACGCCAGGTGGAAGCCGGCACTGAGCGCATCGACGGATCGCGCCGCGGCCGCCACCAGCGCGTCGGGGATACCCACCAACACTCCGCCGACGACAGTTCCCACGGTCAGTACCGCGACAGGGATGAGGAGGCCGACCAGTGAGCCATATCCATGCTTCTCCGGCTCGGATGCCACGCCCGGTTTGGTGGCGAATGCACCCCAGAGGAATCGAAGGCCGTAGGCGACCGTCAGCATGGAACCGACCACGACCGTGCCGGTGACCGGCCAGGGCGTATCGGAGACGAGTCCCCCGAGGGCGAACTCCTTGCTGGCGTAGCCAAGGAGGGGAGGAACGCCAGCCATGGCGGCAACCGCCACGGCGGCCATCCCGAACGCCCACGGGAGCTCGCGGCCAATTCCGGAGAGCCGTCGGATGTCACGGGTGTGGGCATGGTGATCCACGGCACCGGCGATCATGAACAGGGCGCCCTTGAACAGGCCGTGGGCAACCAGCATTGCCATCCCGGCGAAGGTCATCTCGGGCGTGCCCCAGCCGACCAGAACCATCATGAACCCGAGCTGGGACACCGTGCCCTGGGCGAGCAGCAGCTTGAGGTCGGTCTGGGCGAGTGCCCGCCAGCCACCGAGCAGCATGGTCGCCAGGCCCAGTACGACGATCGTCGGCCGCCACCACACCACCAGCACGGCGAACACCGGGGCGAACCGGGCGACGACGTAGATACCGGCCTTGACCATCGTCGCCGAGTGCAGGTAGGTGCTCACGGGCGTCGGGGCGGCCATGGCACCCGGGAGCCAGAAGTGAAACGGCACCTGGGCCGACTTGGTGACCGCTCCGACCAGTACGAGGGCGAGGCCGATACCGCTGGCGGTCCCTGAGGGTGGTGCGGCCAGGACCCCCGACAGCGAGTAGGTGCCCGCAGCGCTGCCGAGCAGCACCACACCGGCGAGCATGGCGAGTCCACCGATCGTGGTCACCAACAGTGCCTGTAACGCGCTCGCCCGAGCACCCGCCGAGTCGTCCTGGAAGCCGATCAGCAAATACGACGTGATCGAGGTCAGCTCCCAGAACACGACCAGCAGCAGCAGGTTGTCAGCGGTGACGATGCCGAACATCGAGCCGGCGAAGGCCACGAGGATGGCGGCGAAGCGGGGCAAACCAGTGCGTTCGGAGAAGTAGGACCAGGAGTACAGGAACACGAGCACCCCGACCCCGCAGATGAGGCCCGCCATGAGCACCGAGAAACCGTCGAACCGGAAGTCGAGTTCCAGGCCGAGCGCGGGGAGCCAGGACACGGTGGCGGTCAGAGCGTCGGTGTCGCTGGTCGCCAATTGCCAGAAGACGAAGGCGATGCTCGCCGGGGCGATCGCGCCGACCAGGAGAGCCCGCCGACCCAACCGCTCACCCCCGATGAGGCACACCAGGGCGACCGCAGCGTGGACGGCGAAGACGACGATCATCGGCTCACGCGGCGAAGGGTGGGGCTGTCAACACACATCAGGGCGCTCCAGTTGAGGTGCCGACCAGACTTCCCGGCGCGCCGTGTTGTACCGGAAGGGTAGGCCAGGGAGCGGGTACGTGGTAGTCGGTAGTTCCTTGGTATTTGGTATTTGGTATTTGGTACCCACGGCAGCGAGCACCGAGGGCCAGACACCCCGATACCAAATACCAAGTACCAAATACGAGGCGCCGCCTCGCGGCGCCGTAGTTCTCTCGCGGAGGGGGTGGGATTCGAACCCACGAGACCCAAACGGGTCCAGCAGTTTTCAAGACTGCCGCCTTCGTCCACTCGGCCACCCCTCCCGGAATCAGCGCGCAGCATGCAGCTTGCAGACCTGAAGGCTGCCAGCTGCCAGCTGCCAGCGGAACGGAGGCGCCGTCCGGCGCCGCAGTTCTTCAGCGGAGAGGGTGGGATTTGAACCCACGGGACCGGATAACCCGGCCCAACAGTTTTCGAGACTGCCGCCTTCGTCCACTCGGCCACCTCTCCCGAACACGGCTGCATTGTGGCACCGCCGCCGCCGGACCTCACCGCCTCGATGAGAAGAAGTCGTCGAGCACTGCCGCGCATTCCCCAGCCCGAACGCCGGCCACGATCTCGCATCGGTGATTGAGTCGGTCGTCCTGTGGGATGTTGTACAGGCTCCACGCGGCGCCGGCTTTGGGGTCGGCTGCGCCGTAGACAATCCGGTCGACCCGAGCCCACACCGCCGCCATGGCGCACATGGCGCACGGTTCGAGCGT
>DATKBG010000140.1:0-2403 GCA_035514255.1 Acidimicrobiia bacterium | reverse complement strand
CAGGTCCTCGGCGTGGTCGGTTCGTTCCCACGAGAAGGCGCCGGTGGCGTCGTCGGGGGTCCGCCCGTAGTGGCCGTGGAAGCTCGTCGGCCGGTAGATGGGTCGACGCAGATCGAGGTACTCGATGATCCCTTCCGGGGTGAGCGGAAAGACTTCGCGGATCACCCGTTCGAGGCGGGCCTCGTCCACCCGGTTGCTGCCCTTGCAGTCGACTGACACTGCACTGGGCTCGGCGACGCCGATGATGTAAGACAGCCGGAGCTCGCACTCGTCGGCGAGTCCCGCTGCGACCACGCTCTTGGCGACGTGGCGGGCCATGTAGGCCGCCGATCGGTCCACCTTGGTGGCGTCCTTGCCGCTGAAGGCGCCGCCGCCGTGTCGTGCCCACCCTCCGTAGGTGTCGACGATGATCTTGCGGCCGGTCAGGCCTGTGTCACTCGCCGGCCCGCCGTATTCGAATCGGCCGGTCGGATTGACCTTTGTGCCGGCTGCGGCGGTGTCCGACCACCAGTCGCCGAGGACGGGTCGCATGATCTTCTCGATCACTTCCGCCGTGAGTTCGTCTTGGTTCTCCGACCACTCCGGTCCGTGCTGTGTCGATACCACGACCGAGGTGATCTCCACCGGGGTGGGTCCCTCGTAGGTGACCGTCACCTGGCTCTTGGCGTCGGGGCGCAGGTGGGGGATCAGCCCGGTGTGGCGCACCTCGTTCTGGCGGGCGATCAGGGCATGCGCCAGAGTGATCGGAAGGGGCATCAACTCAGGGGTCTGGGCGCACGCGTAACCGAACATGAGGCCCTGATCGCCGGCACCGATGGTGCCGTCGTCGCGTTTCACACCGCGGGCGATGTCGGGACTCTGGGTACTCAGGGCGAGGCGGACGTCGGCATCGTCCGCTGAAAAGCCGATGTCGTCGCTGGTGTATCCGATGTCGGCCATGGTCGTGCGCAGGACCGCCTCGTAGTCGACCTCGGCGTCGGCGGTCACTTCGCCGGCGACCACGGCCAGTCCCCGGGTCAGTAACACCTCACAGGCGACCCTCCCCTCCGGGTCCTGCCCGAGCACGGCGTCGAGGACGGCGTCGGACACCTGGTCGGCTGCCTTGTCGGGGTGGCCCTGGGACACGGATTCGCTGGTGAAGAGATGTTGGCGCGGCTGCACCGGTGATGACCTCGTGAGGGAGTAGCGGCAAGGGTAGTTGCGCCGTCCGCCGTCACCAACGCTGGTGGCGGACGGCGTCGTCGCGCCGGGGTCGTCGGGACGACGCCGACCGGCGGTCTTCGGCGACGGGGCCGAGGGTCACCACGCCGAGGATCTGGACCTCGTCGGGGATCTCGAGCAGTCGCCGGACCTCGCCCGAGCGGTGACCACCGAGGAAGCCGGCGCCGAGGCCGGCATCGACGGCGGCGAGCAGGACCGCCATGAGAGCGGCGCCTCCGTCCACCCACCACCAGGGGATTGCCAGCGCCGCCGAATCCTTGTCCGGCTCGGCATATCGGTCCTGGTAGCGGGTTGGCTCGACGCAGATCACCAGGTGTGCCGCAGCGGAGGAGAGCCAGGGGTCGAAGCCCCGGTCGAGATGGGCGGGCTCGCCGCACGCCTCGGCGATCGCGGCGAGGCGATTCGGCTCGGTGACCAGGATCACGGTGACGCCCTGGGCGTGTCCCGCCGTCGGTCCGCGGGTCGCCGCCGCGGCGATGCGCTCAAGTACCTCCGGTTCGACATCGGCCCCCGGGGCGTGGTGGCGGACCATCCGGCGTCGGCGGAGCACCTCGCCGAAGTCCATCAGAGGTCCTCGAGACCCGCCTGGACGTCGATGAGTGCCTGCTTGGCGTCCGCAAACAGCATCACCGTGCCGTCTTTGGTGAACAGCGGATTGTCGATGCCGGCGAAACCGGAGGCCATGCTGCGTTTCACCACGACCACCGTGGTCGCCTTGTCCACTTCGATGATCGGCATCCCGTAGATCGGGCTCCCCGGCTCGTCCCGCGCCGCCGGGTTGACCACGTCGTTGGCGCCCAGCACCAGGGCGACGTCGGCGCGGTCGAGGGCGGCGTTTGCCTGCTCCAGATCGAGGAGCCGGTCGTACGGAACGTCGGCTTCGGCGAGTAACACGTTCATGTGGCCCGGCATTCGCCCGGCCACCGGGTGAATCCCGTACAGCACCTCGACCCCCCGGGCCTCGAGGGCGGTGGCCAGGGATCGGACGGCATGCTGCGCCTGGGCGACGGCGAGGCCGTAGCCGGGCACCACGAGGACCCGGGAGGCGTAGGCCACGGCAATGGCCACGTCGTCGGCGCTGGTAGAGCGGACGTCGCCGCCGGCCGCGCTCGCCGTCGCCGTCCCGTCGGACCCGAAGGCCGCGAAGAGGACGTTGCTCAGCGGGCGGTTCATTGCCTTGGT
>DATKBG010000139.1:0-3580 GCA_035514255.1 Acidimicrobiia bacterium | reverse complement strand
AAGCCCGACGGCCTGCTGCTGGTTCCGGCGGGAACCGAGGCTGATTTCATGCATCCGAAACCGGTGCGCGCCCTTTGGGGGGTGGGGGAGGCAACGCTGGCACGACTGGAGGAACTCGGGGTGCGGACGATCGGGGATCTGGCTGGGTTTCCGAGGGCGACGCTGGTGCGTCGTCTCGGCGAGGGGCTCGGAGGGGTCCTCTGGGATCGGGCTCACGCCGTCGACGATCGGGAGGTGGAAGCTGATGTCGGAGTGCGATCGATCTCGGTCGAGGAGACGTACCCCGTCGACCTCCTCGGCGATGATGCCGTCGACCGCGCCTTGCTCGCCCATGCCGCCGAGCTGACCCGGAGGCTGCGGGAGGCGAGTGTCGCTGCCGGCACTATCACCGTGACGGTTCGGTTCGGGGACTTCACCACGGTGTCGCGCTCCCACACGCCGACGCGACCGGTGGTAGGCACTACCGAGGTCCTCGATGAGGCGCGCCGGTTGCTTGCTGCCGTCGATCGGCGGGGCCAGGGAGTGCGGCTCCTCGGGATCGCCGGCAGCGCCCTGGTTCCCGCCGATACCCCGAGGCAGCTGGCGCTGGGGGAGGTCGAGCGGCGCTCGGTCGACGAGGTGATCGGGCGACTTCAGGACCGATTCGGCTCTGGCGCAGTGTCGCGGGCGCGCCTGATCCCGAGCTCCGAGAACCCCCCGAAGGGGGTGAGCGAATAGGCTCGCCCCGGGGATCAGGTTTCGGCTTGTGGCAATCCGAAACCTGATGAAGCCAGCGACCTGTTCGCTCACCCCCTAATGCCGAAGTCGAACCCCTCGGTATACTCGAAGGACGACCGGAGATCACCCGATGCCCCTCGATGACAAAGAGCAGCGAATTCTCGAGGAGATCGAGCGTCAGTTCTATGCCGAAGATCCCGAGCTCGCCGAAACCGTGCGCAGCGCCCGGCTCGCCTCGCGTTCATCGGGGCGGGTTCGGCTCGCCGGGTTCGGGCTCGTCGCCGGCCTGGCACTGATGATCGGGTTCTTCACCCGGAGCACCTGGGTGGCGCTCGTGGGGTTTGGCATCATGGTGGCCTCGGCAGCTGCGCTCTCGTCCGCGGTCAAGCATCGGGCGAGCGTCGCGGCGGCGTCGCCCGACTCGATGGCCGGGCGGATGCGCCGCAGGTGGCGCGGGCGCTAGAGTCGCCTCCCTGGGGGAGATCGAAGAGAGGCGCCCGCCGGCCGCGACGGCGTCGCCATCGTGAGGGAGAGAGGTTTCGTTGGAAGGCTTCACGGCACAGCAGGCATGTCGGCTGACCGGCTGCACGCCACATCAGCTGCGGTACTGGGATCGTGTCGAGCTGGTCGCCCCCTCGGTGCAGAGCACCGGAGGGCGACCGGGGAAGCGGCGTCTGTACGCGTTTCGCGACCTGGTGGCGCTTCGAGTGGTCAAGAGTCTCCTCGACAACGGCATGTCAGTCCAGCGGGTTCGACGCGCCTGGGACTACCTGCGCAGCACCGGAGACATGGACCGGCACCTCGCCGAAGTCCGGCTGGTCACCGATGGTCAGTCGATCTTCCGGGTCGCCGCCGACGACGGTGAACTCGTCGACGCACTCCGGGAGGGCCAGCTCGCCTTCTTCGTGGCCATAAACGAGATCGCCCGAGAGGTCGAGGAGGACGTGACCCGGTTCCAGCTCGACCGGGATGAGTTCCTGCTCATGCTCCGTCGTGTCGAGGAGGACGTCCAGTCCGAGGCCGCCGACGGCTGACCGTCCTGCGACCGGGACGGCCCCTCAGTGAACGCAGGCTGTATCGGGACGCAATGCGCCGCCCCAACGAGTACCGACCGACGATCTGGAACTCGGTGTCCTGGAACGACTCGCCGGCAGCGGCGACGTCTTCGGCGGAGGGCGTGCCGGGCGGCCCATAGGCAGCCCGGGCATAGATGACGGCGAGTGGGGCTAGCGCCGGCATGGCCCTCCGGGCTATCTCGGCGGGCGTCGCGGTGAGCGGGGGGCCCTCGCCCAGGTCGGTGAGCCGGTCGACGATCTCCACCCAGGCGGCCCCGATGTCGCCGTCTTCGAGTCGGCGCACCCGCGAGCGACGGCGCCCCCACTTGATCACCGGCAGGGCGGCGACCAGCGCGACCACCAGCAAACCGAGGCCCAGGGCTTGGAGCGGCACGGGCAGGCCCGGTGAGGCGTTCTCGCCGGCGGTCGTCGGCACGGTGGTCGCCACTGAAGGATCGGTGGTCGGATCCTCCTCGAGAGGAGTCTGGCCGGGGAGGGTCGGTTGAGTTGGAGAGCCCGGCTCAGGCAGCGCCACCTCGAGATACCGGGCCACCGGGAACGGGATCGTTTCCAGGGCGCCCGGGTTGACTCCGTCGCCTCGCGGCGTGGGGTCGAAGGTCACCCATCCCTGTGTCGGCATCCACAGTTCGACCCAGGCGTGGGCGTTGCGATCCCGAACAACGAAGGTGCCATCGTCGGCGTACGAGCCCGGCGTGAAACCGAGGACCACCCGACTCGGGATCCCGACGGCCCTGGCCATGACCCCCATTGCGGTGGCGTACTGCTCGCAGTAGCCGACCCGGTAGTTCGGGCTGCTCGGGTCGAGTAGCCACGCCTCGAGATCGGTGGCGCTGTGCCCGGGCACTATCTGCGTCGAGTACTGGAATCCACTGCCCATCTTGAAGAAGGCTTCGAGGGCGAGTCCGCGCTCGTAGTCGGTTTCCAGGCCCACCACCTGCTGGCGCGCGAGGTTGGGAATGCGGTTTCCGATGTCGTCCGGCAGGTCGAGAAAGCGTGCCCGGTCGGGCAGTGACCGGGTCGTGTACTCCGGGGGCTCGTCGCCGGGGTCGAAGGCTCCATCCTCGATGGCGGCGGCGAACACCACTGACGGGTTCCCGTCGTCGCCCAGTGAGAGCACCCGGAGATCCGGAACCGGCACCTGCGAGATCACGGTGTAGCTCATTCCCCGATAGGTCAGGGCGTCGAAACGAAGCGAACCGTCGTCACGCTTCACCCGCAGGCTTCGGTCCACGGTCCTGTCCGGGGACGAGAAGGCGATCGGGGCGTACGGAGCGGGGAGCCAGTCCATCTGGAGCTGGGCGATCGTCACCGTCGACGTGACCCGGGTGACCGGACCGCGGAATGCGGTCGACGGAGCCTCGAAAGCGTCGATGTCGTCGATCGAGGCGATGCCGGTCCCGCTGCCGACGTGCCATTGACGACCGTTGAACGAGTCGAGCGTGAGTAGTCGCCAGTACACGGTGCGCGGGTCGACGCCCCCCTCCACCCTCGCACTGAAGACCGGCACCGTCGAGGAGGAGACGAGGCTCTGGCGTATGCCGACGAACGGGTTGTACTGGATGCTGCCCAGGTATTCGCCGGTGAGCGAGGTGCTGGTGCGCCATGCCAGGTAGCCGCTGCGTGGCACCGCACCGGCCAGGGCCTGCCCGGCGAGCAGGGACACCGCCACGACGGCGCCGACGACGGCGACCCCCAGCGATGGGAGGGAGCGGTCGAGGGCGCGCCGGGTCGCCTGGGAGGTGAGGAGCCCGGTGCCGGAACGGCGTTGGTCGAGCATGACCGCGAGC
>DATKBG010000138.1:0-8387 GCA_035514255.1 Acidimicrobiia bacterium | reverse complement strand
AAAAGGCAGCCTGGACCATGGGGGTCGAGTGTACGGAGGGCGTGGTTAATCGGCGTCCCCCACCCATGAGGCGGTACTTGGTACTTGGTACTTGGTACGGCGGACCCGGAGGGTCCGCCCATACAACCCCCTTGAGTCGCGGGGGTCCCTCCCATACCTTCGACCCATGCCCGTGCTCGCGGTGTGGACGCCGCTCGACGGCTTGCTCGGGGCCCTGGCGCCCGTCGGGCTGGCGCTATCGGCCGGGGACGCCCGGGTCGTCGACCTGGACCCGGGTGGTCCCGCCTACCCGGGCGAGCGGAGTCTGGCCGATCTGGTCGCCGATGGGGCGCGGAAACCGGACCTCACACCACGCCACGGCGTCGGCTTGCTGCGCAACGGTGGAGTCACCCCGGAACGATCCCGGGCGGTGGTCGAGGCTTTGGTGGGTGCACATCCGACGGTGGTGCTGCGGCTCCCGCCGAGGCCGGTGCCGGAGGGCGGGCGGTGGCCGGTGGTTCCGGTGCGGTTGTTGATCCCCGGAGGGTGGTTCGACGCCCCCGGCCCCGCCGTGTTCCAGGCGACTCCGGCGTGGGAGACCATGCCGGCGATCGGGGTTCGACTCCCGGTGCCGTCGCGTGACACGGTGCGCGCCATCCTGCTCGGCCGCAGGCCGTCGCCGCGTGACCGGTGGGTACGCGCCTTTCGATCGGTGTGGGGGTTGCCGTGGCGGCCGTAGATCGCATCGTGGAGCGGCTGCTCGATTCCGGTGTGCCGCTGCGTCGTCACGAACTGGCGAGGGCCGCCCGTGCTCTCGCAGCCGAGGAATCACCACTCGACCCGGGTGCCGGGCGCGCCGCGGTCGACGAGTTGGCCGGCCTGGGTCCGATCGAGCCGCTACTTGTCGATCCGACGATCAGCGACATCCTGGTCAACGGACCCGACGAGGTATGGGTGGAGCGGGCGGGGCGGTTGGAGCGGACACCGATCCGCTTCTCCTCGGCGGACGCCGTCGTCGCCGCCGTGGAGCGTGTCCTCGCCCCGCTCGGTCTGCGCATCGATCGGGCATCGCCGGCGGTGGATGCGCGGCTCGCCGACGGCTCCCGGCTGCACGCCGTCATCCCGCCGGCATCGGTGGACGGCCCGGTGGTCGCCATCCGGCGCTTCGTGCCCACCGTCACCAGCCTGTCGGATCTGGTGGCGGCCGGTGGTGTCGACGAGTCCGGTGCCGCACTCCTCGGCCGGCTCGTCGAGGACCGTGCGAACCTGCTCGTCTCCGGAGGAACCGGTACTGGTAAGACCACGCTGCTCAACGTGCTCGCCGGGTTGATCCCCGCGTCGGAGCGGGTGGTGACGGTGGAGGATGCCGCCGAGCTTCGTCTGCCGGGGCACGTGGTGAGACTCGAGGGGCGGCCCCCCAACGCCGAAGGCGCAGGCGAGATCACGCTTCGCACGCTCTCCCGCCACGCCCTGCGACTGCGGCCGGATCGGCTCGTCGTTGGCGAGGTACGCGGCCCCGAGGCCCTCGACCTGATCCAGGCGATGAGTACGGGTCACGACGGTTCGATGGGAACGGTGCACGCCAACGGCGCCGAAGAGGCCATGTGGCGAGTCGAGAGCCTCGCCATGTCCGGGGTTCATCGCATCCCCGAGCAAGCGGTCCGTCGACTGCTGTGGTCGTCGGTGGATGCGGTGGTGCACCTGGAGCGCCGGGACGGTGCCCGCCGCGTCGCGGTGATAGCAGCGGTCCGAAATGGCTCACTCGACGAGGTGTGGCCGTGTTGACCGCGGTCCTTGCTGGCCTCGGCCTCGTGTCCGGAGTGCCCCTGGCAGTGGTCGGGCTCGTGGTGCTGGCGCTGTGGAAGCCCTGGCTGGTAGTGATCGGCGCCACCGGGTGGGCAGTGCTGACCCGGCTGCGCGCCCGAGCCGACCGGCCGTCGGCCGACGATGAAGCCGCCTTCCTCCGGGCTTTTGCCGCCGAGATGAGTTCCGGGGCCTCGCTGCGATCAGCACTCGCCACCGCGGTCGACCAGTTCCCGGGCCTTCGTCTCGAGCTCGCCGGACGCATGGCTCGCAGCGGGATCGCCGCCCACCGCATCGCCGACGTCCTGTCTTCGGCCCGCCCCGTGAACGGTCGCCTCGCCGGAGCGGCCTGGCTGCTGGCGGCGCGCTCCGGCGGTCCGGCTGCGGCCGTCGCCCAGATGATCGCCGTGCTGTCCGCCGAACATGGCGAACTCGCCCGCGAGCGAAAGGCGCTGACCGCCCAGGCGCGGGCGTCGGCATGGGTGGTGGCCGCAATCCCGCTGATCCTGCTGGTGGCCACCATCGGCAGCGGTCGGGTCTCCCTCGACGATCCCGGGCTGATGCCGATCCTGGCGGCGGGTATTGCTATGCAGGCAGCCGGAGTGGCGATCGTCGTCACGATGCTGAGGCGATCGGCTCGGTGACGAGGCTCCTCGTCGTCGTCGCCCTCGGGTGGTTCGTGTTCGATCGGTTCCGGCCGGGCAGTGGTGCGCTCGGGGCGGTCCTCGCCGGGATCGTTCTCGTGTCGCCGCTGGCGGCCGCGGCGGTGGGGTCGGTTGCCGTCGCCCGGACACGGTGGCATCGGGCGGCGGAGTTGAAACAGCGTGGTGTGCAGGCGGAGGCGGATGCCACGCTGCTCGCCGATCTCGTGGCGCTCGGGCTCACCGCAGGCCTCAGCGTGCGGGGCGCTCTGGAGGAAGCGCGCCCGCACCTCGACTCCCGCCTCGGTGACGATGTCGATCGTCTGCTCGACGACATGGACCGTCGCGGTGCCGCGGCCGCGCTCAGCGCAGCATCGGGTGCCCTCGAGCCGCTCGGTCGTGTCGCCTCGGCGGCGGCGCTCTCGGGTGCCCCCCTCGCCTCGGCGATCGCGGCCCACGCCACGGCGCGGCGGCACACCGAGCACTCCGCTCGGGTCACGGCCGCCCGCAGGCTTCCCGTGCGGTTGCTCCTCCCACTGGCCCTCTTGATCCTGCCCGGCTTCGTGTTGCTGGCGGTGGGTCCAGCACTCCTTCAGGCGCTGGCGCGGCTCGGTACCGCTCCCTGACAGAAAGGCATGCCATGCACCATCTCAGATCCGAGGAGGGCCAGGCGACCGCCGAGTACGCGCTGGTGATCGTCGCCGCGGCCATCGTGGCGCTCGCACTGATCACCTGGGCGTCCGGCTCTAATGCGCTGCCGGCCTTCTTCGACGCGGTGATTGCTCGCGTCCGCGGCATCGCCGGGTGAGGGACGAGTCGGGTAGCGCCGCCGTGGAGTTCGCGTTGGTTCTGCCGTTGGTCCTCATCGTTCTGCTCGCCGTCGTAGAAGTGGTGGTCGTCGCCCGCGTTCAGCTCGAGGTGACGCATGCCGCCCGCGAGGGAGCGCGTCAGGCGGCGACCCAGCCGGGAACTGACCGCGCCGTAGAGGCCGTTCGACGATCGCTCGGTGCCTCAGGCTCCGAGGTTCGGGTGACCGTCAGACGGGATACACACGTCGGGGGGAGTGCCGAGGTCGTGGTGCACCTGCGGCATCGGATCGCAGCGCCGCTGTTCGGTGGTGTCGAGGTGGTGCTCGTCGGCAGAGCGGTGATGCGTGTCGAGAGGTGAGCGCGGTGCAGCGTCGCTGCTGCTACTCGGTGTGATCGCCATTGCCTTGCTCCTCGGCGCGGCACTCGGCTCGGTCGGTGCCTACTTCCGGACCCGTGTCGAGGCGGCGACGGCCGCGGATGCCGCCGCTCTCGCCGCCGCACCGGTGACCTTCCTCCCCTTCGGTGCTTCCGGATCACCGACCGACGAGGCGCGCCGCATGGCCGCCGCCAACGGAGCCACCCTCCTCTCCTGCGTGTGCCAGGTCGACGCGTCATGGGACCCGAGAACCGTCCACGTCGAAGTCGAGAAGGTCGCCCACCTCTGGCCTGCTGGCCGTATCGCGGTGCGCGCCGTCGGTAAGGCGGAGTTCACGCCCGCGAGGCTCTTGAGTAGCGAGTAGCGAGTAGCGAGTAGCGAGTAGCGAGGGGCGAGGGGCGAGGGAGGGGGAGGGCTGACGCGTCGCGAGGCCCACGTAGCGTTCCCCCTCCTCCCTCCCCGCCGCTCGCTTCGCTCCCGGCGGTACTCCCCCCTTCGGGGAGAGGGACCGCGTTGAGTGCCTCCGCGAGTTGCGACTTGCGAATTGCGTGACCCTTACACTCCGCGGGTGGCGACCTTTGTGCTGGTTCACGGCGGCTGGGGTGGTGGCTGGGAGTGGCGCCCTCTCGCCGAGATGCTCGCGGCTTCGGGCCACACCGTGTTCCGGCCGACCCTGACCGGACTGGGTGAGCGCCGCCACCTGGGGACCCCGGACACTGATCTGGACACCCACATCGACGACGTGCGGGGCGTACTCGAAACCGAGGATCTGGACGATGTCGTGCTGGTCGGGCAGAGCTACGGCGGCGCGGTGATCACCGGGGTTGCCGACCGGGTTCCGGGTCGGGTAGGGCACCTGGTCTACCTCGATGCTTTTGTTCTCGAAGACGGCGAGTCAGTGAACGGCGTGTCGGGAGAGAAGTTCGCTGCCCACTTCCGCGGGCTGGCAGCGGACAAGGGCGATGGCTGGCAGGTGCCCGTGTGGTTCGACGCCGCCCACGTGGGCTTGCCCGATCCGGTGTCGGGTTGGTACATGTCCCATGTCGGCCCCCACCCTCTGGCGACCCTCGATCAACCGTTGCGACTCACCGGAGCCGGTGCGGAAATCGCGACGTCGTACATCGACTGCGAACCACCTGACGCTGAGAGCTGGGTGTTTCGTCCGTTCGTCGAGCGTGCCCGTTTGAGGGGCTGGACCCTTCAGCATCTCCCGGTGGGCCACGACGCCCACGTCATCGACCCAAGTGGCTTGGCCGCTCTCCTAGAGAAAATCGCCAACGGCTGACACCGGCGGTCCGAGTTGCGAATAGCGAAAAGCGAATCGCGAATCGCGCGTCTCCCTGTAATTCCGCGTGACTCCCGGACATAGACACCATCATGGAGAGAACAATGAGCGCCGTTCGAAGTGGCTCGGCCTCGTGGTCCTCGGAGGAGACGTTCCGCAGCCTGTTCCACAGGTACTACGGGTCGGTGTTCGCATACGCCGCCCGTCGTCTGGGACGGGATGAAGCGGGCGACGCCGCCTCCGAAGTGTTCACGGTGGCCTGGCGAAGCATCCGACGAATCCCTGAAGGGTCCGAACTGCCGTGGTTGTACGGCGTGGCCCGCAAGGTCGTCGCCAACCAGCGCAGGTCGGTGGCCCGACGGCTCCGCCTGCAGGAGAGGGTGAGGTACGCCCCACCTCCGCCGATGGTGGAGGAGCGGGTCGACATCGACGCCGTGCTGGCGTCGCTGTCGGAGGCCGATCGAGAGGTACTCATGCTTGCCGCCTGGGAGGGTCTCGACCCGACCGGGATGGGGCAGGTGCTCGGCTGCACGGCCAACGCCGCCGCAGTGCGACTGCATCGCGCCCGGGTGCGTCTCTCCGAAGCCTGGGGTTATGACGATGGAGGTGTCCGATGAGCCGCGACCCGTTTGAGCACATGCGTGACCGCAACCCGGTCCCGTCCGAAGACGAGCCCATGGCCCCGGCGGCACTCGCCGAGCGCATCATGGGGACCCGCGCCCGTACCGCCCGCCAGCCGATGCCGGGCTGGGCGATCGCCACGGCGGCGGCCGCCGCGGTCCTGGCGGTCGGTGGGGTCATGATGGTCCTTACCGGTCCGCGCACCCCGGTGGTGGGCGGCGGCGGCGACACCACGACGACGACGGCGCCTGAGACCACGACGACGACGGCGGCTGAGACCACGACGACGCAGCCGGTTGTCTCGTTCGGGGAGGCCCGTGCGTACTTCTTCGCCGAAACCGACGACGGGTGGCGGAACGGACCGTTCCTGATCGCCATCGCGGTCCCGGCCGAGGTGCGCGGCGATGATGGTGACGCCGCGGCGATCGCCCACCAGGCGCTCACCGCGCTGTTCGATGGTGACGTCGACGGACCCGACGGGTTCTCCAGTGCGATCCCGGAGGACGCCGTGTTCTCGGGTCTCGAGTACGACGAGGTCACCGGAGTCGTCACGGTCTACGTGTCGGCCGAGTTCGTCGGTGGCGGCGGGTCGTTCTCGATGATGGGACGCCTCGCCCAGGTGATCTACACCGCGACTGCGGTCGACGGCGTCACCGGCGTGCGTTTCGAGGTCGGCGGCGAGCCCACCACCGTGTTCGGCGGTGAGGGCATCGTCCTCGACGACCCGGCCACGCGGGAAGGCTTCGACGACCTGCTAGGGCTGGTGTTCCTCGACTCGCCGGCCTACGGCGCGACGACGGGCAACCCGCTGATCGCCTTCGGCAAGGCGAACACCTTCGAGGCGACCCTGCTCGTGGAGCTGACACTCCTCGACGGTACCGTGCTCTGGGAGGGGTTCACCACCGCCACCTGTGGCACCGGTTGCTGGGGCGACTGGCAGGTGGAGATCCCCTACGAAGTCGACGTACCGCAGGAGGGAATCCTGTACGCATTCGTCCACTCGATGGAGGACGGCAGCCGGATCATCATCCGGTCGCACCGGGTGACGCTGACGCCGTCAGCTGACAGCTAACGGCTACCAGCTACCGGCTACCGGCTACCGGCTACCAGCAAGAGAGGGAGGACTCCTTCGGGGGTTCTCCCTCTCTTCGTGAAGATTTGCTGCCCGCGAGTCACCCAGTCGTCTCTGGCAGGTAGCAGGTAGCCGGTAGCTCGATCAGCCGTCCGGCGGATCGAAGAACCCGTCGTCGAGGTCTCTGAACATCTCCTCCGACCGAACCTCGTCCAGGACCACCACCGAAGCGCCGCCTCGGATGGCGGCCGTTCCCGGCAGGACCTTGTTCTCGACGGTGTCCGGGTCGACGACGAAGCCGGCGGCGCCGAGGGTAAGCAGGTCGCCGGGGCTCAGGTTGGTCCAAGTGTGCCGGGTGAGGATCGACAACAGCTCGGGGAGTCGGGTGATGTCCCGGCCGGCGATCTCGCTGAGAGCAGCGAGCACCACCACACCCTGGTGGCCCGATCGGGTGAAGTCGCCGCCGGGGATGCTGCGGATGCGGCTGAAGGCCAGCGCTGCCGCTCCCCACAGCCGTTGCGTACCGGCGTACAGGTCGGCCTCGGCGCGCCAGTCGTTCATCCGGTAGGGCACGTCCACAACGACGCCGCCGAAGTCGTTGACCAGCCCGATGAAGCCGACGAACCCGGTCACCAGGTAGCCATCGATGGGGAGACCGCTCAGCGCAGCGGCGATGTCGACCATCTCCGCGGTGTGGCGGTCGGAGAGGGCGTTGACGTGGGTGAACTTGTCCATCCCGTACGACGCTTGCACATAGGCGTCGCGGGGGAAGCCGAGAACCGCACCGCGGCCCTCGGGCAGGTTGGAGGAGAGGATGTGGATGCTGTCGGCGCGGAACAGATCCTGAGCCTGGCCCGGCCGGGCGTCGGTGCCGACGATGAGAACGTGCCGGACGGGCTCGCCGTACCACGGGTCCATGTCGAAGCGGGGCAGGAATGCGCCGACAACCTTCCATCCACTTCCGTCGTCGGCGAGCAGGACGATGTCGTCGTCGGCCGTGGCGATCCCCACGCGCCCGAGTTCCTTTTCGAGTTCGGCGGTGACCAGGGTGGCCTCCACGGTGAGGTGTCGGTCGGGTTCCAGGGCACCGACCACCGCCAACAGGCCGCTCGGGATGTCCGGCTCGGTGAGGGTCCGATCGCCGATCCAGCCGTAGAAAGCGGCCAGGGCCAGGCGGGCTTCCGGATCCCCGTCGAGGGTGACGTCGATGATGTACGCCGTGTGCTGCGGCGGAGGCAATGTCGTCGTGGTGGGCGGTACCGTCACCGTGGTGGTAGTCGTCACCGGGTCCTCGGCGACCGGGCTGCTGCACGCGGCGACCGCGGCGAGCGCGAGGACGGCGGTCAGGAGGCGGCGGAGAGTGCTCATGAGCGGAGGGAACCCTACCGGCCCGAGAGCGCGACGAGCCACAGGACTCCGGCGGGGCGGGGCTAGGCTCGGTCGGTCAGCGCCCGCTGCGTGAGGTCATATGAAGATCGTCATCGTCGGGGCCGGAGCCGTCGGCTCGTATCTCGCCGAGCGCCTCGCCGCCGCCGGTAAGGACGTGATCGTCGTCGAGTCGAATCCCGCTCGGGCGGAGGAACTCCAGGCCTCGGTCGACTGCCTGGTCGTCACCGCCAACGGCGCCAGTTCGCAGGCGCTCGAAGATGCCGGCCTGTCGGGCGCCGACCTGCTCATCGCGGTCACCTCGTCGGATGCGGTCAACATCCTCGCCTGTCAGGCGGCGACACGGATCGGCGTCCGCACCAGGGTTGCTCGGGTCGAGGATCCCACCCTGCGCGAGGACCTGGAGATGCACGGC
>DATKBG010000137.1:0-13080 GCA_035514255.1 Acidimicrobiia bacterium | reverse complement strand
TCGAAGACCCGGCCCACCAGCTCCTGAACCACCTCGGGATCCTCCCGCTCACTCAGATCAGTCGAGCCCACCAGATCAGCGAACAACGCGGTAGCGAATTTGCGCTCTCGTCCCGATACCGGAGCTAGCGACGCGCCACATGACGGGCAGAAGCGGGCCTCAGTCGGCGCCTCGGCGCCACACGACGGACAGATGACCGGCATGCGGGGAGTCTACGGAGCGGGGTGAACCTCAATTGCACCAGTCCTGCCGCGAGAGCAAGGAGTCACACCGAACCCGCCGCTGACCTGTCGAAATTCGGCGGCGGTTCCACGACATCGAGTCGATCGAAGATCTCATCACGTGCCCTTTCGTGAGAGCTCGGATCCTCCCCGCGCCCTCGAGCCACCGCGGCCAGACCATCGGCAGCCAGCCCCTGCTCGTAAGGGAGATTCGCCTCTTGGGCAATTTCTATGACCCGACGCAGCTCATTCTCGGCCTCAGCGACCATCCCGCGTTCGAGGAACACGGGTCCCAGGACTCTGTGGACACCTCATCCAGCCCGGATCCGCGCTACCTCAGATCTCCGACCTGGTCGTGGCGAACCACTCTCGTAGGGTACCCGCCCAGGAGGATGCGTCGGTATTCGGCCACCCCACGAAGTAAGACAGGTGAATCTCGTCGGCTCTCCGGACGCTTCCGTGAGTCGAGATGGGCAGGAGGTGAGGAGCGTCGGCCCGGGTCCGCC
The DNA here is from genome assembly GCA_035514255.1 of Acidimicrobiia bacterium. Lineage (GTDB taxonomy): Bacteria > Actinomycetota > Acidimicrobiia > Spongiisociales > UBA11373 > DATKBG01. The sequence goes on along the minus strand of DATKBG010000137.1, from coordinate 12,353 downwards.
GGCTCATCTTTGCGGTATCGGCGGGCGGGGGGCCCCCATCGCACCCAGGTCACCCAGAGTCTCGTCGGCCGCCCGTTGGGTGGCGTCGTCGCCGGATAGTTTCGCCAGCAGGTCCTGGCTGAGCGCTCGCTCATACGGGATGGCGGCTTCGGTCGCCGACGTCACGGAGGAAGTCAATAACGACTCGGCAGCGGCATGGTCCCCGGCGTGCCACGCCGTCACGCCCCGAATCCGGTCGATGCACGCCTCCAACCCGGGCACACCGGACGAGGTGGAAATCTCAGCCAGCGCCGACTGCGCCTCCGCGAACGCCCCGCCGAAGGCGTGGGCCTCGGCAATGCGGAGCTGGGTCTCGGTAACAAAGGCTTGTTCTCCCAGTTCGGCGAACAGGGTCTTCGCCTGCTCCAGCATTTCGACCGCCGTCCGTCGCCGGCCGCGGCGGGCCTCGACCCGGGCCAGATTAGAGGTGGCGAGCGCCACTCCGGTGGGGAACCCGGCTGCTTCGTAGGCTCGCAGGGCGTCGCGGAACATCTCTTCGGCACGGTCGAGGTCGCCGCGGTCCGAGAACACCTCCCCCAGGTTGTTGACCGACGTGGCGGCTCCGGCGGCGTCTCCCGCCCGAGTCTGGGTATCCCGGCTCCGCTCCCACGCCTCCACCGTCGAGTTCCAATCGCCTCGGTAGTAGGCGGCCATACCTAGGTTGTTCCATACCTTCCCCTGCCCGACCAGGTCGCCCAGGTCCTCATAGATCTGGAGGGCTTCGGCGCCGTAGTCGCGGGGGTCGTCGTAACCGAGGGCAAGGTTGATGATGATCATCAAGAAGGCGCCATGAGCCAACCCCGAGCGGTGATCGATCCGTTGGGCCTCCGATAGCGCCCGGCGACACCAGTCGGAGGCGGCCTGGAAGTCGCCGAGCCGATAAAGGGTGCCGACCAGGGCAAGCATCAGCTCGACTCGTTCGGCCGCCGCCTCGGCGGTCTCGTCCGAGTCCAAGGCCGTCAGCCCTTTCTCCATCAGGGCGACCGCGGAGGGATAGTCGCCCTGATCCCTTTGCAGGGCTCCCTTGCGACGCAGGAGCCGAACGGCATCGATGGAACCCGCCGGGGTGAGCTGCTGGGCCCGCTTGAAGGCTTGGAGGGCCACCTCGGGTTTGCCGGCCAGCCCCGCCATCTCGCCAAGCGCCTCCGCCGCCGCCAGCACCTCTCGGGCGTCGATGCCGGCCAGATGGTCGGACGCCCGCAGAGCCGACAGGTAGAGCTCGGTCGCCTCGGCGGTGGCGAAGCTTTTCCGCGCCCGCTCGGCTGCTATGAGAGCGAACCGCCATGCCGCCTCCCAGTTCTCGGCTTCGGAGTGGTGGAGGGCGAGCAGGGAGGCGTGGCGTTCGGGGCGCCGTCGCGCCCTTCGTTCCAGTGCTCCGGCCACGATCCCATGGACCTCGCGTCGGAGGCGATACGGGAGTCCCTTGTAGGCGGCGGCACGAATCAGGTCGTGACGGAAAGTGACCGAACCGGGGATCGACAAGTCCAGGAAGTCGGCGAGTCGCTGCCAGGTTTCGGTGTCCTCTACCGCATGGGCCATCGCAGGTAGGGCCTCGGCGAGGAGGTCGAGGGTGAAGCTGCTACCCAGCACGGCCGCGTAGCGCAGGATCTGGCGATCGCGTGGGTCGAGGCGGTCGATCCTCTCGGCGATGACCGCTTCGATCGAGTCCGGGAGATCACCTTCCTCCCAACCCTCCAACAGTTCGAGGGCGAAAAGCGGGTGCCCGGCAGAGCGGTCCGCCAGGCGGGCGAGGTCGTGATCGGAGACCGGGTGCTCGCGGGCGGCCAGGCGGAGAAGCTCGCCGATGTCGTCGGAGCCGAGTGGTTCCAGTTGCATGACCGTGGCCTGCGGGGAACTGACCCATGTTCCTTCTGGTCGCCGCCCGACAAGGATCAGCCACGGCTGGGAGGCGGTGGCCTCCACCAGGCGGGCCAGGACTCCGGCCGAGGCGGGGTCGATCCAGTGGGCATCCTCGACGACGATCACCGCCGAGCTCTCGTGTGCGGCGGCGAGAAGCTGTTCCACTTTCTCGTGCATACGAGGAATCCGGAAGGCGGGGTCGATCTCGGCCGTGATCGGTGTGTCGGGTATGTCGATTCCCAACGGGATCCCGATCAGGGGCATCCACGGCTCGAGGTCGGGACCGTGCTCCGTGATGACCTCCTCCAGGCGTAAAGCCACCTCCGCGGAGGGCGTGTCGGGCTTTTGCCCCAGCACCCCTCGGATAAGATGTCCCGCCATGTAATAGGGGGTGTTCACCTCATACTGCTCGCACACGAGGGTGAAGGTGTCGAGCGACCCGGCCAGATCCCGGGCCTCGTACAGGAGCCGGCTCTTGCCGATCCCGGCGTCGCCCACCACCTCCACCACACTCCCCTTTCCGGCTTGGACGTCGGAGATGGCATCGCGGATCACCTGTCGCTCCTGCATCCGGCCCACCAGAGGCACACTGGAGACTCGGTCGCGGGGGTCGACACCCGTGATCGGACCGACCGCAACCGCTGCCACCGGCTCCTTCTTGCCCTTGAGTGGGATCGGGTCGAGCTGGGTGAGGCGGAACCGGGTGGGCGAGCGGTCGAGAACCCGCATCGTTGTAAGGAGCTGCCCCTCATCGGCGGCACCCATGAGGCGGGCGGCCAGGTTCACGGTGTCGCCGATGACGGTGTAGGAGTGGCGGAAGGGTGCGCCCAAGTCGGCGGCGAAGACGACACCGCGAGCGACTCCTGCCCGCATCGGCAGTGGAGCCCCGTGCTCGATCACCCGGTGGAGGGTGCGAAGCACCCGCTCCTCCTCCCGGCGCGTGGCGGTGGGGGCGCCGGCCACGAGGATCACCTTGCACCCGGCGGGGTCGACGTCGCTGCCGAGGAAGGTGACCTCGTGACGGGCCGCCGACTCCTGGACCAGCGACATGGTCTCGTGGAGCTTGGCGGAGGTGGTTTCGACGTCATCCGCCGGATCGACCGCGACGTGGAGGAACCCGATCGTCGCCTGGCGGTGCTCGCCCAGGGAGCCCCCGACGGTGAGGTGGGGCCGCAGCGACTCGGGCACGTAGTCGGCCAGGTCGATGTTCGTCTCGCCCAAGAAGGACTCGGTCAACGGAATCTCGTCGGTGTCGGGAACTTCGACGAGGCAGTGGGTAGCGGAGTCGACGACGCCGTCGGGAAGGTTGGCGCGAGCCACCGGGCCGGCCACGACTTCGCCTGCTTCGGCCTTCTTCTCCGCGGCCAGCGCTCCCATCAGGGCTTCGCCCAGCACCACCAGCTCCCGGTGGCGGTCCCCTGCCAAGTGCAATTCCACCGGTCCGCTGTCGAGGCCCATCGACATCGAGATTCCGGATATCGCCAGCTCGGTGAGGGCCTCCTGCATGTCCAGCGCGGCGACGGCGGCCCGCTCCTCGCAGCCATCGCCGCCGAACATGAGGAGAAAGGCGTCGCCGCCGAACTTGAGGACGTCCCCGCCCTCCTCACGGGCGATCGACAAGAGATCGGTGAAGACGCGGTTGACGATCCCTGTGATCTCCTCGCCACCCTCCCGCCCGATCGCCGAGCGCTGTTCGACCAAGGGGGTGAAGCCGGTGATGTCACCGACGAGGAGGGTCGCCTCGGTCTGCAGCATCCGCTGGTCGGGATGCTGCGCCTGCCAGGCGAGCACCGATCCTGGAAGATAGAGGATCAGCTGGGGATTTGAAGTGGCCACTACCCCTGGAAGCCTATAGGAGAAGAACCGCCAACAACTGTCGTGGCTGCGGGATCAGTAGGCCGTTCTCGACGCATAGCGTAAATACGGTTGATAGGGTTGCTTGCCGAGTACCGAGAGGGACGGAGTGGGCAGCTCGATGAGCTTTACCGTGAAACGATCGACCGCGCTCTGGTCGGCGTTGGCGCTCGCCCTCACGCTGGTCCCGATCGCCCCGATGCCGGCGGCGGCGCAAGAGGCGTCGTTCGTCGTCAACAGCACCGGTGACGCCGTCGACGCCGATCCTGGAGACGGCGTATGTCTGACCGCCACCGAAACCTGCACCCTGCGGGCGGCACTTATGCAGGCCGAGTTCCTCCCCGGCGGCCCCTACACCATCACCTTCGCCATCCCCGGCACCCCACCCCACGTGATCACCCCCACGACGGACCTGCCGGCCCTGTTTGACTTGACCACCGTCGACGCCATCACCGGGTCCGGCTACTCGGGTACCCCGGTAGTGGAGTTGCGCGGGACGCAGGCCGGCGACGCTGGCTCCGCCCTCTCCATCGTCGGTGCCGGGGTGCAGGTGCGGGGCCTGTCGATCACCGGGTGGCCGGGCAACGCCATCAGCATCTCCTCCCTAAGCACAAGCGCCATAGTGGAGTCCAACCACGTGGGGGTCGACCCCTCGGGCTCGGTGGCTGGACCCAACGGCGGTCAGGGGATCACGGTGTTCGGGGACGGCGCCACCATCCACTCCAACCTGGTGTCGGGGAACGGGACTGGGGGGATCCTTCTCCAGGGAGCCACTAACAGCATCATCGCCAGCAACTTCGTCGGCACCGACCTTGCCGGCAACGCGGCCATCCCCAACGGAATCTTCGGGATCGCCGTGGAGGCGTCCTCCGCCGGCAACTCCGTCCGCGACAACCTCGTCTCCGGCAATCCTGCGTACGGGATCGGGGTGTCGGGCGGCTCGAGCAACACCACGATCACCGGCAACCTGGTGGGGACGAATCAAGCCGGCGACGCGGCCATCCCCAACGGCGTCGGCGTCTCGATCAACGGGTCCGGCTCGCCCACGGAGATCGGCCCCGGGAACCTGATCTCCGGCAACACCGGAAACGGCATCACAGTCTTTTCGTCCACGGCGATCGACGTCTTCATCGAGGGCAACCTGATCGGGACCGACGCCGGCGGAGGCGCCCTCGGGAACGGTGGGGCGGGAGTGTGGGCGGACGGCTCGGATCTGTGGATCGGCAGCGCCGTCGCGAATGAGATCGCTTTCAACGCCGGGGCGGGGATTGACCTACGCAACGTGGCCAGCTCCCTGATCCGGAACAACTCGATCCACGACAACGGCGGTTTGGGGATCGACTACGTCGAGCCGCCCGTAGCACCTCCCACGATCAATGCGGTCAGCACCGGCGACGACGTGGACACCGGCCCCTTCGTCGAAGTGACCGGCACGATCTCCCAGCCTCTCACCGATTTCACGATCGCGGTGTTCGCCAACTCCGTGTGCGACGCCTCCGGCCTCGGGGAGGGGGAGCGGTTCCTGGGAGCGGCCGACGTGACCAATGTCGAGGGGACCACGAACTTCTCGGTGGCCGTGGACGCCGTCCTCTCCCCCGGCGAGGTGGTCACCGCACTCCTGAGCGCGCCTGGGGGGTTCACCTCGGAGTTCTCGGAGTGCGTCGAAGCCAGCGAAGCGCCCCCGGTCGTCGACGCCAATATCGCCGTGCTCTATGGCGTGAACTCGTCCGACGACGGCTTGTCGATCATCGACATGACCACCGGTGACGTCGAGTTCATCGGGCCCCTTTCCCCGGATCCGAACACCTTCACGACGCCGGTGGCCCTGAGTGTGCATCCGGCCGACGGCACGCTGTACGCCTGGAATAACAGCCCGTCGGCGGCGCTGTTGACTGTCGACCGCTGCACCGGGTTGGCGAATCAGGTCCTGGCAGCCGATGTGGCGTTCCAGGCGCTCGCCTTCGGCCCGCTCGGGTCTCTCTACGCACTGGATAGCGAGCTCTTCTCGATCGACACGACGACCGGTGCCACCACACCGATAGGCGCTTTGGGCTTGCGCGTTGCCGGCGCCGACTTCTCCCCCGACGGCACCCTGTATGGACTCGAGCTGGGCAGCCCTCACCGACTGGTGACCATCGACACCACAACCGGAGCGACGAACGAGGTCGCCAGGCTCACGGGCCTCGGCACCGTCGGCTCGATCGCCTTCGACGGCAGCGGGAACCTGATCGGCACCTCCTCTGGAGCCACGGGAACCATCCTCTTCGATATCCCCCTCGACATGGCCCCCAACGCGGACGGGGAAGTCGCGGTGACCAATGTCCGACCCATCACCGGGGGTTCCGCCCCGCAGGGGATGGGATTCGCCGCCGTCTGCGACCCGGAGGACGCCCCGGCCGTCGTCGAGACGTTGGAGGTGACGGTAGACCTGGCCGAAACCGGGCCCGGAGCAACCTCCGTCAACCTGATCGACATCCCCATCGAGGCGGTGTTCGGGGCGGCGCAGGGGTCGTCGACCTCGGCCTCGCCGCTGGGGGCGGTGCCGCTGGGCGCCGTCGACCTCGGCGCCTCGCCGCTGGGGGCCATACCCCTGGGCGCGGTGCCCCTGGGAGCGGTGCCCTTGGGGTCTGTGCCGCTGGGGGCGGTGCCCCTGGGCGCGGTCACGGTCGACTATCCGGGGGGCTGGTCGGCCCTGCTGGACGGGACGCCGTTCGACGGACGCCCCTTGCAGACCGTCCTCTTGTCCGAGGTCATCGCCTACGCCGACGCCAATCCCGGCTCTGATCTGGCGTCGGTCACCATTTCCCAGATCTCGCTCGACGCCACCCCGCTGGGGGCGGTGTCCCTGCTGTCGCTTGCTTTGGGGGCATTGCCACTGGGGGCGGTCAGCCCCGATACGTGCACCCAGGCCACATCGGAAGGATGCATCTGGGACCCCGCCACCGAGACAGGCACCACCCTGCTCGAGCTGGAGTTGGCCGGGTTCAACGTTGCGGCGTCGCCGTTGGGCGCCGTTCCCCTGGGTGCGGTCCCGCTGGGCTCCGTGCCGCTCGGAGCGGTCCCGCTGGGTGCGGTGCCGCTGGGCGCCATTCCGCTCGGGGCAGTCCCGCTGGGCGCCATTCCGCTCGGGGCGGTGCCGCTGGGTGCGGTCCCGCTCGGAGCCGTTCCCTTGGGTGCCGTCCCCCTCGGGGCGGTGGACCTGAACACCGCACCGCTGGGAGCTGTTCCACTGGGGGCAGTTGGGGGCTGCGCCACGGTTTCCTGCCCTGACGGAATCACCGACTCAAGCACTCTTCTGGCGTACGCCCTGGCGCTGGGCGGGGGGACCACGCTGGGTTCCACGCCGCTCGGAGCCGTGCCCCTGGGCGCTGTCACCCTGGGCGCCATCCCGCTCGGCGCAGTCCCCCTCGGGGCAGTCGACCTGGCCCCAACGCCGCTGGGGGCAGTGCCCTTGGGGGCGGTGCCGCTGGGGGCGGTCGGCGGGTGTGACCTGCTGACAGCGTTCGCCCATACCTGCGCCTCTCTCGGCGCCGACGAAGATACGAACCTGTACGAGCTGGCGGTCCTGTTGGAGGCGGCGGGGTCATCCCTGGCCGCCTCACCGCTGGGTGCGGTCACCCTCGACCAGCTGCCGTTGGGAGCCATCGACCCCCTCGTCCTGCTGGGGCTCGATGCCACCCTGGCCGACATCTTCGCCGGAACCACCCTGGCCGACGTGACGGATTGGGGCAGCATCACCCTCGGCCAGATCATCATCGCCATGCTGATCGTTGCCGACTACCCCTGGGAGGAGCTCGAGTTCGACGAGCTGGGGGTGCAGGACTTCGCCGCCAGCGGCGCCGTCGTCACCTACACCGCCCATCTCGACGTCACCGGAGGGCCAGGGTTGGTCGAGGTGACGGCAACTTTGCCCGAGGGCTATCGCTATCGGCCGGGCACGTCGACGTTGAACGAGTCGTCGATCCTCGATCCCGTGGTCGACCAGGTGGGCAACGTCCAGACCCTGCGCTTCTTCGTGACCGTCGGCCCGAGTCTCAACGATCTCTCATTCGACGTGGCGCCGGGCCTCCGGCTGGCCACGTCGACAATCGACGTGGCCGCCGGCGCGGTCAGCGCCCTCGACGCCGCCCCCCACACCGTGGTGGAGGCGGCGACGGCGCCCTTCCCGGTGCTCTCACGCGACGTCCTCTACTTCGGCTACATCACCACTCGGGACGACATCGACACTTACCAGATCGTTCCCCCGGATGAGGGGTCCCGGACCTCCGTGTTCCTCGGCCATCTCTCCGAGGACGTCGACCTGGTCATGTACCGGCCGACGACGGCGCCGACCTCCGTGTCGGGGACCCCGCTGGGGGCGGTTCCCTTCGAGGACGAAGGCTTCGAGGCCGCCTCGCAACCCCTCAGCCCCGAGACCCTCGCCGACATCCTGATCACCGATCCCGACAGCTTGGCCGCCGTCTCCGCCAATCGCTCCACTACCGCCGAATCGACCTCGGTGTTGGAGGACGGAACCGAGAGCGGCAACTACACCGTCCAGGTCAGCGGCTACAACGGAGAGACCAGCGACGACGCCTACGTCCTCCGCGCCAAGATCCGCTCCGAGGTGCCGCCACCGTCTTGCACCGCCAGGAATCCGATCGCAACCGGTCTCAGTGACCTGGCCGCCTTGACGACAACCGGGCTGGAGTCGGTCTTCGTGGTCAACGGCGCCCGGCTCGATGCCCTCCACGGAGCAGATTCGTCCACCGCGGTCCTCAGCTCGCTCGGCTCCCTGGTCGACTACCTCAACGATCCTGCCAACGGGTTCGGGTCGGCGGCGATCATCCGGGTCGACGGTGTTGATTACTCGGCGTGGGACAACAACCCCTGCGACCCCCATGAAGCCAACCAGATCGCCGAGGCGATCCGAGGACCAATGGCGGCCTATGCCGAGGCCAATCCCAGCCTGAAGTACGTGACGATCGTCGGCTCCGACGAGGTGATCCCGTTCTTCCGCCAGCCCGACGACACCGCCTACGCCAACGAGTCCAGCTACGCCGGTGAGTTCGAGGACAACGCCCTCTACGGATCGCTGTTCACCCGCCACATCCTCACCGACGATGGCTACGGCGACCTCGACCCGATCCCCTGGCTCGACCATGCCCTCTTCCTGCCGGAGTTGGGTGTCGGGCGCCTGGTCGAGAAGCCGGCGGACATCATCGACCAGGTTGACACTTTCATGGCCTTCAACGGCACGCTGGACTCGTCCACCGGGTTCGTCTCCGGCTACGACTTCCTCAGCGACGGCGCCACCGATGTGTCGACGAATTTGGCTGCGGGAGGTGCCTCCACCATCGACCTCATCTCGGAGACCTGGACCTCACAGGACCTCATCGATGGGCTGCTCGACCCTGATGGCGTTCCCGACCTGGCCTCGCCCAACGCCCACTACGACCACCACCGCTCTCTGCCCGCCGCCGAGCAGGGTACGCCCGAGGGGGGTCTGACCAACGACGTGCTCTTCGACGTGGGCGATGTCGAGGCCTTTAACACCGCCAACCCCGGTGACCTGGCCCGGACGGTCATCTTCACGATGGGTTGCCACGCCGGCACCAGCGTGGCCGATATCTCCGTGCTCTCCACCTCTTCGACCAACCCCACCGACTGGGCCCAGGTCTATGGCCAGGAGGCGGCGACCTATGTCGCCAACACCGGATACGGCTACGGCGACACCGTCACCGTCGCCCTGTCGGAGAAGCTGATGGCCGAGTTCGCCCTCCGTCTCGACGGCTCTCTCTCGGCGGGCCAGGCTTTGGTCGGAGCGAAGCAGCACTACTTCGGAAATCTGGGCCTCTACGGCGTGTACGACGAGAAGGCCCTCCAGGAGATCGTCTTCTACGGGCTGCCCATGTACCGCGTGGGTGAGTCGGCGGCCGGCCCGGCGACCCCACCCGGGCCCACCGTCGTCACCGATCCAGGCACCGGACTGGGGGTGGCCTCACTCGATCTCGACTTGAACTTCAGCCAGGAGACCTCTGTCCTGGGGACGTTCTTCACCATCGACGGAGACACCCAGGGCATCCACTATCGGCCCATCCAGCCCAAGGTCTCGAATGACGTCACCGTGGAGGGACGGGTGGCGAAGGGCGCCCTCATCACCGACCTCGCCACCAGCGATGTCCCCATCGCCGACCCCGCCTTTTTCCGGCCGATCATCGACGACTCTGACAACGAGGCGGAGATCGAGAACTTCGACCAGATCTTCCCCACCACCTTCGCCAACATCGGAACCTTCCAGCGACCCTCGACTACCCCCGGTGAGCGCAGTGAGACGCGCCAGAACCTCAACCTGGTGGCCGGACAGTACGTGGGGGCGACCAAGACCCAGCGTCTGTTCGACGAGGTGGACATCGAGGTGCTGTACGTCGACGAGGACGCCGCGGGTGTCGACGACTTCACCCCGCCCACATTCCGGTCCGTGCAGGCAGCCATCGTCGACGGGACGGTTGGTTTCTTCGTCGACCTGGCCGACAACACCGACGCGGTGCGGGTGCTGGTGCTCTACCGCGACGGTTCCGGGCTATGGCAGAGCGCCGAACTCGTGTCGGGCAGCCCCTGGACCGGCGGTGGCCCGGTCGCATCCAGTCCCACAGTCGTTGAATACTTCGTCCAGGCGGTGGACGCCGCCGGCAACGTGGGTGTCACTACCTTCAAGGGTGCCCTCCACGAGGGTGTGGTGGTGCCGACGGATCTGCCGGCCACCGACCCCGACGTCGACTTAACCGGCACGCTGGGAGACAACAACTGGTTTACGTCGGCTGTGGTCGTGTCCGCCAGCGGCGGCGGCGACTACACGGCCACCCTCAACGGGGTCGCCCAGGCCCTTCCCTTCACCATCTCCGAGGACGGCATACATATCGTGCAGATCTTCGGAGGTGACCCGGTCACCTTCGCCGTCAAGGTCGACCAGAACCCGCCGGATGTCGTCATCACCTCACCGAGCGACGGCAACACCTACGTCGAGAGCGCCTCCGTGACCTCCAACTACCGCTGCCCCGATGCCGGATCGGGAGCTTCCTCCTGTTCAGGCCCGGTCCCTGACGGACAACCGTTCAACACCAGCGGCGCTGGCACCAAGACCTTCTCCGTGACCGCCACCGACTTCGCCGGCCACTCGAGCAGCGCCAGCGCCACATATCAGGTGGTGCGCGCCCTGGACCTGGTGGTCAGCCCCGCCCTGGTGGCCATCAACACCAACGTAACCGCCACCTCACCCCTCGACGACACCTTCGAGTCTGCCGTAATCGACTGGGGCGACGGCACAACCTGCACACTCGGAGGGCCCGACCCCTGTTCTGTCATTTCGGGGACCTTCACCGCCACCCACGCCTACACCGAGACCGGCGTCTACACCGTCACCCTCGCGGTCGTGTACCAGGGGCTCACTCTCACCGACATCTTCGAGTACGTGGTGGTGTACGACCCGTCGGCCGGGTTTGTCACCGGAGGAGGGGAGTTCGATTCGCAACCCGGTGCTTACCGGCCCGACCCGTCGGCCGAAGGGTTGGCGAAGTTCGGTTTCGTGTCGCGCTACAAGAAGGGGGAGTCAGTCCCATCAGGTAACACCTCGTTCGAGTTCTCGACCGGCAATCTCAAATTCAAGAGCACCTCCTACGAGTGGTTGGTCATCTCCGGATCCACTGCCCGCTACAAGGGCGTGGGCCAGATCAATGGCGCCGACGGGTACGGCTTCATCCTCAGCGCCTTCGACGCCGACGTCAACAACAGCGACAGCTTCACGGACGACCTTTTCCGAATCAAGATCTGGGATATGGAGACGGAGGTCACCGTGTACGACACCAGTTGCGACTCAGACGGTGTATGCGCGGAGGATCTCCCCAGCGACGTGAAGAAGGGCGCTGTTCCAATCCGCGGGTCGATCGTCGTGCACGAAGGAAAGACAGAGAAGTCGGGGCCAAATTGAGACAGTCCTACCCGCACTTTCACATGTCTGGCCATCAGGCCTTCTAGTAGCGGGGCCGGGATTTGAACCCACGACCTTCTGGCTATGGTTCTGAAAACAGCTGGTCTGGCGGAGCTGGCACTGAAACGGCCGAAGCGGGCTGAGTGGCTACAACACCGGTTCCTCCAGAACCGCTCGCCTTAAAGGCGAGGTCGATGTCCCGCCGGGCCAAGCGTCTTCGCCACTGATCGGCCCTCGGCAGCCACTCTCGAACGCGGAGTGGTGGAGATCGAGCGGGCGCGCTCTCTCTCCCCGTCGGCCGATGAGTCATAGCCCCCCCCCTCGATGCGAGGGTGGTAAGTCAGCTCGACCTGGTCGGAGCCCTACTCCCCGGACTCGCCGGCGATAGCGATCAGGGTCCCATCGGCGGTCGTGACGAAGATCACGTTCGGGATGACTGCAATGCCCTCGACTCTGGCGTCTGCGTCGAAACTCCAGAGTTCCTCACCATTGGCGGCATCGACTGCGTGGACGATGCCACCCTGTGTTCCGAGGTAGAGCACCCCGTCCGCGAGCAGCGGTGCCGTGGTGATCCGACTGTCGGCGGCAAACGAACCCCCCCTCTCCTGCCAAACGAGACAGCGATTCTGGGGTT
>DATKBG010000136.1:0-6896 GCA_035514255.1 Acidimicrobiia bacterium | reverse complement strand
GGCACGGCCCGGGTGAGCGTCTGCACGAAGTGGTGGTGGGTATTGACCAGCCCGGGGAGCACCAGCTTGTCGGTCGCGTCGACCACCCGGTCGGCGCTGTCGGGCAGCTCGGCCGTGGTCCCGACGGCTTCGATCACCCCATCGCGAGCGAACAGCCCACCGTCCGGTATCTCGCGGCGACCCCCGTCCATCGTGACGAGCACCGCGGCATTCTTCACAAGCAGGGTGGGCATGGCGGCGAGGCTACCGGGATCCAGCCTGCGGCCCGTACTTGGTACTTGGTATTTGGTACCGACTCTGGCTGTGAGCTGTCAGCTGTCAGCTGGCTCAATACTCATATGGCACCGTTGGCTCTGAGGTGGGTTCCTGTCCGGTCACGGTGAGCACCGGTATGGGGCCGAGGTCGTCGCCGACGATCTCACCGGTGAACATGCCTTCGACCACGACCCATTGGTCGTCGGCAGGGATGTCGGGCGGGTCGACGAGGAGGACCTGCAGCGGCGTGGCATCGGCCGCACAGCAGGCGAAGGTGAAGCGGGTCAGTCGGTACCCAGTCGAACCGTCCGGGTCGGGGGCGGCGAAGCCGATCAGGCGCACGGGTACCCCTTTGAGGGTCTCGGGAAAGTGAAACGCCCGTCCGAGGAACTCGACCAGGCCCATCTCGACGTGGCCGTCGACGGGCTCAGCGAGGTCGGGCGGAGCGACGGTCTCGGCGGCGGCGATGGCTCGGTTCTGGTCACCGCGGCCAGCGGCGAACGCCCCGAGTGGCGCCGGTGCTACCAGGTAGATGGTGATGACGAACACCAGCATGAGGAGGCCGACCCGGGCAGCGGCTCCACCGTGCCCGTGGGCGTCGTGGTCAGTCGGTGCCCGGTAGAACACCGAAGCCAGACCGACGACGACCAGGAACCCCCCGGCCAGGAGTAGTGGGATCCGCAGTCCCGTTCTCACATACGACTGAAACGCTCCGGAGATGGCGAGATGGGCGGTCACCAGGCCCACCACCAGCAGCACGCCTCCCTGCGTGTCTTGTTTCACAGCAGCCACCACCCGACTGCCAGGGCCATGGCAATGGCAACAATGGCAGTAACCGGGGCGAATCGGGAGGCAAAACGGCCCCCGAAGACTCCCGACTGCATCGAGATCAGCTTCAGGTCGACGGTGGGGCCCACCACCATGAAGGTGAGTTGGGCGGTCGGAGAGACCTGCGTGAAGCTGGCGGCGATGAAAGCGTCAGCTTCCGAACAGATGGAGAGCACGATGGCGAGAGTCGCCATGCCGAGGATCGCCACCACCGGGATCCCTCCCAGTTGGTCGAGGACGCCGCGCGGGGTGAACGCCTGGATGGCGGCGGCGGCGGCGGCGCCGAGAACGAGGAATCCGCCCGCCTGCAGGAAGTCGTGGCGAGCGGTGAGCGCAAAAGTCCACCACCGGCTCGCCCCGTGCTGGACCCGCTGCATGGCGCGGTCGACGATGCGCTGCTGATCGGCCCGGAGCCAGAGCAGACCCATGACGATGGCGGTGACCAGCGAGGCGATGAACCGGGCCGCCACCATCCCGGGCCGGCCGGGGAAGGCCACCGCGGTCGAGACGAGAACCACCGGATTGATGGCCGGTGCCGACAGCATGAAAGTGAGCGCTGCCGCCGGGCGGGCGCCGCCTGCGATGAGCCGTCCCGAGATGGGCACGGATCCGCACTCGCAACCCGGGAGCAGGAGTCCGGCGCTCCCCGCCGTGGCGACCGCCCCTACCGGGTTGCGGGGCAGGAGCCGTTGCATTCGATCGGCGGAAATGAACGCAGCGATGGCGCCGCTCATCGCCACCCCGAGTACCAGAAATGGCATCGCCTGGAGGAGGGTGGCCACAAAGATCGTCGCCCAGGTCTGTAGATGCGGCCCTGAGAGGTACGGGGCGACCACCCGGTTGAGCAGCGCGGCGGCGACGACGATGCCAACGACGATCTCAAAGCCGGGCAGGCTGCGCCGCTTCTGCTCCAATCGTTCCGTCACCATGTGGGCATTGTGGACGGACCACAGCGCTGTGCGAAGCCTTTGAGGGGCGAGGGCTCCACGCGGTCCCCTCCCCCGAAGGGGGAGGTGTCAGCGACCTTCGGTCGCTGACGGAGGGGGAGGGCTGACGCGTCGCGAGGCCCACGTAGTGATCGCCCTCCCCCCTCCCCGCCTTCGGCGGTACTCCCCCCTACGGGGGGAGGGACCGCAAAGGGCCCCATCCACGGCTCATGGCGCGGTTCCGATGGCGATCCCGCGCCCGAGTTCGGTGAGCCCGTCCAGGAACTCGGCGTCCAGCCCGGCACGGGCCATCGCCTCCAGGTACCGGGAGGAGGGCCAGACACCCATCACGTGGCGCTCGGTAAAGGTATCCGACCCCTCCGGCGTCCTCACCACGTAGACGAATTCGAGAGCGGTCTCGCCACCGGACTCGTCCCCGTCGTACTCGGTGCGACTTGAGCGCAGGACCACGATGCCGTCTCCCGTGGACACGGTCCCTCCGATGTGGCCGGGGATGACCATGTCGGGTTGCAGCCAGGGTTCGACCACGAGTACCCCGCCCGGTTCCAAGTGACGGGCCATGGCGCCTATGGCAGCGTCGAGCCGGTCCGGCGTACGGGCATACCCGATGCTGGAGAACATGCACGTGACGGCGTCGAAGGTGCGACCGAGGTCGAAGTCCACGTAGTCCGCCACATGGAGCGGCACGTCGTCGCCAAGCCGCTCTCGGGCGACCTCCAGCATCGCCGGATCGACGTCGGCCCCCTCGACGTGATCGAACCGGTCCTTCCAAATCGACAGGTGCAGGCCGGTGCCACAGGACATGTCGAGCAGCGACGAGGCACCCGGATTCCGTCGCCTGATCAGTTCCTCTACCTGCAGCGCCGACACCTGGTAGTCGAGATGCGAGTAGACGACGTCGTAGACGCGCGCCGACGCCTCGAAAGGGCGGATGTGGCTCGGCAAGCCGCTGTCACTCATCGCTGTATCCCTGTCAGGCTCGTCCCCCAAGACTACGGACGCCCAAAGACCCCCCGCTCAGCCCGCCCCTCGCTACTCCTCCTCCTGCCACAGGGACCGGAACTCGGGGCTGGTCTCCAGCAGATCGCTGAGGACGCCCACCGCGGCGACCCGGCCGCCGGCCATAACGACGATCTGGTCGGCGCGTTGCAGCGCCGGGTGGCGGTGGGATACCACCAGGCTGGTCACCCCGGCCCGGTCGCGGAACAGCATCTCCCACAGCTGGCGTTCGGTCTCCACGTCGAGGGCACTCGACACGTCGTCGAACACGAGTAGGTCGGGACGGCGCACGAACATGCGCGCCGTCGCCGAGCGCTGCACCTGGCCACCGGACAAACGGACACCGAGCGGTCCGACCATGGTTCCCAGCCCTTCCGGCATGCCTTCCACGTCGGTGCTCATCACCGCCGAGCGCACTGCCTCCTCGACGATCTGGTCCGGATCACGCCTGCCCATGAGCAGGTTGTCGAGCAGGCTCATCGAGAACAGGCGGGGCACCTGCGGCGTGTATGCCGAGCGCGGCGGGACGAAGAACGACGCCGGGTCTTCGACCACTTCGCCGTTCCACTGGATCTCGCCCGAGTCCGCCTTCACCAATCCGAGGATGGCGCGCAGCAAGGTGGTCTTGCCGGCGCCGACCCGTCCGGTGATGACGGTGAACGAACCGGCGGGCACGGTGAACGACACGTCCTCGATGCCTTCACCCGTTCCCGGGTACCGGAAGCTCAGGTTGCGGATCTCCAACTGGTGTAGCGGCGACAGGTGCGCCGGCACCACGTCCGGCTCCGCCAGCTCACCGCGGAGGCCGAGTCGCTTGCGCTCGACGAGACGCATCGGATCGACGTCGCCCATCAGGTCGAGCATTCGCTTGAACGACACCGAGGCCTGCTGATACCGGGCGATGAACAGACCGAGGAAGAAGGCGGCGTCGGTGACCAGGTCGAGGAAGAACACGAACATGGCGAACTCCCCGACGGTGAATTCGCCGGTGCTCATCGCCGCCGCCCCGACTACGAGGATGATGCCGGTGCCGATGTTGAGCGTGTTCCAGAACAGCGACTCGAGCACGGCGTGCAGCGTGGCGTCCTTCACCTGCTGGGTGCGTCGGTGATCGTTGAGCCGGCGGAAGTGGGCGATCATCGACTCCTCGGCCCCGGCGACCTTGATCGCCTGTACCGAGGCGAACGTCTCCCCGAGCGACTCGGTGATCCGTCCGGTCGCCTGGCGGGCGGCCTCGCGGTAGCGCTTGATGCGATGGCGCAGCAGCGCCGCCAGGTACACGACGATCAGCGTCGGCGCGAACACGAACAGCGTGAATCGCCCGTTGACGGAGATGAGGATGCTCAGCGAGACCACGGCGAAGACCGCCAGCCCGATCATGTCGACGGTCCACGAGAACGACTCGACGTTCTCGTCGACGTCGTCGCGGAACCGGCTGATCGCCTCACCCGGTGACTCCTCGATCGACTGCGCCCCCGGGAGTTCGAAGATCCGCTCCAGCATGTTGCGTCGCAGCAGGGTGCCGATCCGGAAGGAGAGCTGGATGTCGCTCCACATGCCGAGGAACATCACCGAGATGCGGGCGACGCCGTAGGCGATCACCAGGGCGAGCAGGGTGGCCACGTTGATGCCCGCCCCGGTGCCGGCGGCGACGCGGTCGAAGAAGGCGCGGATGATCAGCGCCATGATCAGCGGCATCATCCACATCGTTCCCCACAGCAGCGCGTTGGCTGCATAGCGGCCCTTGCGGTAGCCGATGAGGCCCTTGCCGAGGCGGGCGGTGGGTACTCGTCGGTCGGTCATGCGAGCAGATCCTCCATTCCGGTGCGCAGCAGGGTGCTGAAGCGTGACTCCGGGTCGGCAGCGAGGGCGGTGCGCTCACCGAACTCGACGATGCGACCCCTCTCGAGAATGAGGATGTCGTCGGCGCGCTCCACGGTGGCCAACCGGTGGGCGATGATCAGGCCCGTGCGGTCGGCGAGGAGCTTGCTGACAGCGCGCTCGATGAGCACCTCAGTAGCGGGGTCGAGCCGCGACGACGCCTCGTCGAGGATCACCAGTCCCGGTTCGCCGAGGAACACCCGGGCGAAGGCGAGCAGCTGTGCCTGGCCCGCAGACAAACCGCCCGAACCCGACTCCAACATCGTGTCGAGACCATCGGGCAAGCCCCGGACCCATCCGTCGATGCCCAGGTCGGTGAGCACCTCCCAAAGGCGGCCGTCGTCGATGCGATCGTCGAAGAAGGTCAGGTTCTCCCGCACCGTGGCGCGGAAGAGTTGGACCTCCTGGGTCACCATGGCGATGCGTCGTCGCCGATCGGCGCGGTCCACCCGGCGCAGGTCGATTCCACCCACCTGCACTTCGCCGGCTGTGGGGTCGTAGAGCCGGGTCAGGAGTCGGGCCAGGGTCGACTTCCCCGAGCCGGTACGACCCAGGATGCCAACGACCCGGCCCGCGGCCACGCTGAGGTCGAGGTCCTGGAGGACCACCTCACCGTTGGCGTCGTCGTCCCGATAGGCGAAGTCGACGCCGGTCGCCTCCACCGACAGTGGTCCGTGGGGCAGGCGCTCGGTGCCGTCTTCGGGGAGCGCCGTCGTGGCGGCAAACAGCTCCTGCACCCGGTTGATCCCGGCACCGGCCCTCTGCAGATCCTCCATCTGGGTCCGGATCTGCTCGATGGGATGACGGATCATCTCCATGTAGTGATAGATCAGGTACACCGAGCCGACGGTGATGGCGCCTTCGACGAGCAATCGGGTGCCCACACCGAACACCAGGGCGATACCGGCGATATAGACCGCGATTGACGTCGCCCACAGCAGACCGAATCCCATGCGGCCACGCACCTCCATCGGAAGCCACTGGCGGTGGAGCAGGGTGAAGCGATGCATCATGTACGGCACCGCACCGTTGGCTCGGATGTCCTCCGTGCCGCCGAGTTGCTCGCCGAGGAATCCGAAAAACTCGGCCCGTTTGCCGCGCACCGACTGCCACCAGGGGATGGCGATCGCCTGGAGGCGCACCATGCCGATGAGGGCCACCACCGCGAAGCCGGTCATGCTGGCGCCGATGATCACGTGCTCGCGCCACAGGAGGGCCACCACGGCGACGATGAGTATGAGGTTGCCGGCCACGTGGATGACGAACTTGGAGAAGAAGTTGGACAGCGTGGTGACGTCGCCGTCGACGCGTTCGATCAGCTCTCCCGGCGTCATCGTCTTGTGGAACGACATGTCCAGGTCCAGTAGATGGGCGGCCAGCTCGGCGCGTAGCTCGTTGGTGGCTGTCCAACCGACCCCCTCGGCCACATAGGTGGCGGCGATGTTGAGGGCCTGGTAGGCGACAGCGAGGCCGACGAAGGCGGCGGCGAGGCCGAGGAGATCGCCGGCCGGTGCTCCGCCCAGGGCGCGGTCGATGAACGCCCGGATGAACTGCGGGTTGATCACCTGGAACACGATCCCGGTCAACAGCAGGATCGATAGGAGGACCACTCTGGCTCGCAAGGGGCGGAGATAGGTTCTGAGCAGGCGCCAGTAGGCGCGGACCGGGATCATGGGGCTCCTGTGAAATGGCGCGGACGCGCCGAAGGAAGGGGGTGTCTGAGTGCTGCCCGCCGCCCGGTGGGCCGCGTGTCAGGTACGACGAACGCGCCGGGTCAACGGGCGGTGGTCGGGTTCCTGAACATCGCTGGCCTCCTGCTGCTCCGTCGTCGAAGCGAAGCAACTTTTGCAGGAACCCCGTGGGGTGTCAATCGAGGCTCGCAATTCGCAATTCGCTATTGGCCAGATTCCGAGGGCATGGCGTCGTAGCGCGTACTTGGTACTGGGTATGGGCAGGGAGACGGGACCGCGAGGAAAGCCAGCGTTG
>DATKBG010000135.1:0-7428 GCA_035514255.1 Acidimicrobiia bacterium | reverse complement strand
CGCCGGAACGACAGGTGTCGATCGCATGGCTGCCGGGCTGACCGCGGTGCGGACCGCGGTGACGGCCGCTGCCGTCAGGTCCGGGCGGGATCCCGGGTCTGTCACCCTGGTGGCGGTGAGCAAGGAGGCATCGGATGCCGCGGTCGTGGCGGCCCACTCGGCGGGCGTCTCCGACTTCGGAGAGAACCGCGCCGATGCCCTGGCGGATCGGGCGGGGAGTCTCCCGAGCGAGATCCGGTGGCACTTCATCGGTCGGCTCCAGACCAACAAGGTTCGTCGGATCCGCCCGGTGGTCACGTTGTTGCATTCTCTCGATCGCCCGTCCCTGGCCGAGCAGTGGCTCAAGGGAGCAGGTACGCCACCTCCGGTGCTCGTGCAGGTGAACGTGTCGGGCGAGGCCCGTAAGGCGGGGGTGGAGCCGGCGCAGGCGGCCTCCTTCGTGGAAGCCGCCCTCGACATGGGACTCGATGTGCGTGGCCTGATGACCATGGCCCCGCTGGACGCGGACCCGGAAGCGAGCCGGCCGCACTTCGCCGCGCTCCGACGACTGCGGGACGACCTCAGGGAGCGGCACGCATCGGTCGGGGAGCTGTCGATGGGCATGTCCGGGGACTACGAGGTCGCCGTCGAGGAGGGCGCCACGATATTACGGGTGGGATGGGCTATCTTTAGGCCCTCCCGACACGAGGACTAACCGGGATAGAGCATGGGCATTTGGAACAAGACACTCTTCTACCTGGGGCTGGTGGACGAAGACGCCGCAGAAGACGGGGATTACGAGCGGTCGCCGGCCCGGGGACGGGTCGCGCGGCGCCCCGAGATCGCGCCACGCCGCGCCGACGCGCGGCGTCCGGAGCCACTAGGACGCAGAACCGAGGCGCGCCCCTCAGATGGGATTCGCGTGTCGAGCGATACGCCGACTCCCGACGCCTACACCACCGGCGAGCGTCCCGCCATCGGTCGCCAGCAGTCCGAGGCCCCGCGCGGGGTGCAGGGACGCCGGGTCGAACCACCGTCGGTGGGTCGGCGACGCACCATGACCGACCAAGCGCTGGACGACAGCGGCGTGGTGGTGAACCCGAATGACCGTCCCCTCGTTCGTACCTTCTCGTCCGACTCCGACCTCGAGTCGGAGGTCATCGTCGCCCGCTCGTACTCCGACGCCCAGGCGGTCGCCGACCATCTGAGGTCCTCGCTTCCGGTCGTGCTCGATCTGCGCAAGGTGGAGCCCGCCATGGTGCGCCGGCTGGTCGATTTCTCGAGCGGCCTCACCTACGCCCTCGGCGGATCGATGCGAAAGATCGGCCAGGGCGTGGTCTTGGTTACGCCCCCGAATGTCAACATCAGCCGGGACGAGCGCCGTCGGCTGCGTGAACTCGGCTACCACGAGGCTCCGGAGAACCCCTGAGCGTTCTCTGCTTCGTCCTGCAGGCGATGACCCTGGTGATCTTCGCTCGGATCGTGCTCGAGTGGATACCGGTCTCCTACGACCATCCGTTGGCGCGAGTGCGAGCGGTGTTGCGGGCGATCACCGAGCCCATCCTGGGGCCGGTGCGGCGCCTGCTTCCACCGATGCGCATGGGAGAAGTAGCGCTCGACCTCTCACCTCTCATCGTGATCCTTTTGCTCAGCGTGGTGACAGGTCGGGTGTGTTGAGGCGCGGTTCGCAATTCGCGGTTCGCTATTCGCCAGACTTCTCGCGAATTGCGAATCGCTAATCGCGAATTGCCACCTCGACCTGGGGCTCCGTGGCGTTCTCGTCGACGGACAGATCGACCGCTAATACCTCGGCGGCGATCCAGTCGCCGTGGCGGGCCACAACATCGGCATGCTCGGTGGGGAGCACCACGCGGATCCGGTCGGTGAGGGCGAGGCCCTGCTGCTTACGCAGGTCATTGAGAGTACGAATGAGGTCGAGGGCCTGTCCCTCGGCCAGGAGCTCGTCGTCGAGCGTGAGGTCGAGGGCCACACCGATGTCGCCGTCGTGGGCCACCGCCCACCCCTCCCGGGTGACGCGCTCCACGCGGATCACCTCGTCGGGGGTGAGGGTCTCGCCGGCCGCTGAGACCGACCCATCGTCGGCCACGGTGAAGTCGCCGGCGGTGATGGCGGCGGCCACGTCTTTGATTCGGGATCCGAGTCTGGGGCCGGCGACCGGGAAGTTCGGCTTGTACGAGGTCTCCACAGGGGAGTCGACGTCGAAGGCCACCTCCTTGACCCGCAGTTCCTCTTCGATCTCGATGGCATGACGGCGGGCGGCGTCAGCCCCCCGCACCGCGGCCGTGCGCAGCGGCTGGCGGAGGCGCACCTTTGCCTCGCTCCGAGCCCGGCGCCCGACTTCGACCACGTCACGCGCCACCGTCATCGAGCGCAGCAGGTCGTCGTCGCGAGCCGTCGGCGGTTGCGGCCATCCGGCGAGATGTACCGAACCGGGTGCGTCGGGGCAGGGGTCGGCGACGAGGGCCTTCCACAGGTGGTCGGTAAGGAAGGGCAGCACGGGGCTGATCACCCGCAGGGCGGTGACGATGCCCACCCACAGGGTACGAAATGCTGCCTCATCGAGGTCGTAAAACCGCCGTCGGGTTCTCCTGATGTACCAGTTGGAGAGGTCCTGGAGGTAGGCCTCGAACACCTCGACCAGCTCGTCGACCCGCCAGCGTTCCAGGGCTGCGGTGGCGTCGTCCACGCAGCGGGCTGCTCGGGCCATCAGCCAGCGGTCGATGTCGCGCAACTCCACGCCCGTCGGTCCCCCGTCGAGGTCGGCAAACCTCGGGACGAAGCCTTCGATGTTCCCGTAGTCGACGAGGAATCGGGAGGAGTTCCACAGGGTGAGCAAGCGGCGCTGGACTTCGTGCGCCCCGGCGTAGCCGAACAGGAGGTTCCGGTCGGGCGGGTGAGCGCAGTACAGCCAGCGCATCACGTCGGCGCCCATCTTCGAGAAGGCCTCCTCGGCGCTGATCATGTTGCCCCATGAACCGTGCATCTCCCGACCGTCCTCGGCGAGCATCTTCTCGTAGCCGAGAACCCGCTGGAACGGGGCCCGTCCGACCAGCGCCACCGACATGAAGAGTTGTGAGTAGAACCAGAGCCGCACCTGCTCGCGCATCTCGGTGACCCAGTCGGCCGGGAACCACTCCTCCCAGTACTGGTGGTCGGGGAGGTCGGCCGTGGTGAGGCCGGCGGCGGCGCCGGTACCGGATCCCCCCGGCACCCACTCGGGGTTCTCCCAGCCGAGCGTCGAGAAGGGCACTATCCCGGCGTCGAGCCAGACGTCACCCACCTCCGGGATTCGGGTCACCGGCTGGTCGCAGGCGCCACACCGGATACGGACCCGGTCGATCCAGGGTCGGTGGAGCTCCTCGAGTTGGTCCATCCCGTCGATGGCGCGTTCGCCGAGTTCGGCTTTCGATGAGATCACCGTGAGGTGCCCGCACTCACACGGGTACAGCGGGAGCGGAAGCCCGTAGTAACGCCGGCGGGAGATGTTCCAGTCGCCCATGTTGACCAGCCAGTCGTCCATGAGCTTCCCCATGTAGGCGGGCGTCCACTCGATGCCAGCATTGGCATCGCGGAGGCTCTGGCGGATCCCGTCGACGGCGATGTACCAGTCGTCGGCGAGGCGGAACACCAGAGCCGTATCACAGCGCCAGCAGTGGGGATAGGCGTGGACGTATTCGGCATCTTCGATGAGCACGCCCCGCGCGTGCAGCGCTTCGGTGATCGGGGAGCGCGCCTCGGTGGTGCTCATCCCGGCGAACGGGCCGTACTCGGGAAAGAAGCGGCCCGACTCGTCGATCGGACTGAGCACCGGCAGCCCGTGCTCGCGTCCCAGGTGGTAGTCCTCGGCGCCGGCGCCGGGGGCGATGTGCACCACGCCGGTGCCCTGGTCGAGGGTCACCTCCTCCCACGGGATGACCCGGTGCTCCACGCCGGCGGCGGGATCGAGATCGTCGAATGGTCCCCGGTAACGCCAGCCGACCAGGTCGGATCCCGGGCGGCGGTCCGTGTACTGGTCGTCAGGGAATCGCCCCACCGCCACCCATTCGCCGTTGGTGCGGCGTCCGTACTCGAAGCCCGGGTGGACGGCCGCGGCCACGTTGGCCGGGAGCGTCCACGGCGTCGTCGTCCACACGACGAGGCTCTCGCCTTCTCGGTCGATGAGGGGTAGGCGGACCGAGAGGGACGGGTCGGTGACTTCCTGGTACACCCCGGACATGGTGATCTCGTGCTGCGAGATGGAGGTCCCACAGCGAGGACACCACTCGGTGGGTCGGAGGCCGGAGTAGAGCCACCCCCGTTCGTGGATGATCGACAGGAACCGCCAGATGTACTCGATGTTGGTGTCCGAGAAGGTCAGGTAGTCCCGACCCCAATCCATCCAGTACCCGAGGCGTTTGGAGCCGCGGATGAGTTCCTCGACCGACCACGCCACCTTGTCACGACACTTGCGGGCGAACGCCTCCAGCCCGTACGCCTCGATCTCCTGCTTCGAGTTGAGGCCGAGTTCCTGCTCTACCCCGACCTCGATCCAAAGCCCCTGGCAGTCGAATCCGTTCTGGAAGCGCAGGTGATGCCCACCCATCGCCTTGTACCGCTGGAACACGTCCTTGAGGGTCCGGCCCCACGCGGTATGGACCGCCAGGGACTTGTTGGCGGTGACCGGGCCGTCGATGAAGCTGAAGCGTGGCCCGTCGGCGGTCTGCTCGCGCAGGCGATCGAAGACCCGGTCCGCCTCCCACCGACTCAGCGTTGCCAGCTCGATCTCTGGGTGGTCGGGTGCGGCGGCCAGCGGGGTGAACGTTCGCCCGGAGTCGTCCTGTGTCGTCATGTCCTCACCTCGGCAGCGTCTGGTGCTGCCGGGACGAGTCGGCGACCCGCGGTACCACCCGGCTTGCCGCCCTTCGGCGACCCCTCATTGCGTCCCGTCACGGGGGACGATCCGGCGGGTTCTACCCGGGCAGTGTGCCCGCTCTTCCCGCGGCTCGGGGGTGATGACCCGTTTCAGGGGGTCCCCGTCGTCGCCTTTCCGGGCGCAGGATACCCGGCGTCGCGCCGCCTCGGGCGGCACAATCGGTGACATGGTCGAACGACACGACGACGGCGTGGTCGTGACCGTCTGGGTGTCGGCGGGTGCGGGCAGCGACTCGGTCGGCGGAGCCTACGCCGACGCCCTTCGGGTTCGTACCGGCGCGCCGCCGGAGCGGGGCCGCGCCAACGCGGCGGCGGTGGCTCTGCTGGTGCGGGCATTCGGGGCCCGGCGAGGATCGCTGGTGAGTGGCGCTGGGCATCGCCGCAAGCGCATTTTGCTCGAGGGAGTTCCGTGGTCGACAGCGACCGAGGTGGCCAGCCGTCTCGCCGCGGGTGGCTGATCCCACCTGGCGCAGTGCCTCCGGTGCTGTATGCTCGCCCGCTGCCATGGCACGGGATCTGGCCAAGTCCACATTGGAGCGCTTCCGCCGCAAGTTGGAGGATGAGCGCGACCGCCTCGCCGCGCTGCTGCGCGAGATCGAAGAAGAACGCGAGGAGGTGCGCCTCGCCGAGACGTCGTCCGACCGCAGTCCCGATCCCAACACCGCCGAAGGCGGGTCGCTGGCGTTTGAGATGGAAAAGGAGCTGACCATCTGGCAGTTCCACCAGGAATTCCTCGCTCAGGTGGAGGAGGCGCTCGTCCGTATCGACGCTGGCTCCTACGGCACATGCGACGGCTGCGGGTCGGCCATCCCGGTTGCCAGACTCGACGCGCTCCCGCACACGAAACTGTGCGTCGACTGCGCCTCGCGAATCCGGTGAGACCACGCCTGGGCGGACTCGTAATCGCTGCGTCGGTGATCGCGCTCGACCAGCTGACCAAATGGTGGGCTGCGGAGACGCTTCCCGGAGCGCCGATCACGGTCATTCCGGACTTCCTCCAGCTCCGCTACGTCACCAACTCGGGCGCAGCCTTCGGGTTCTTTTCCGGTGGAGGCCCGGTGCTCGCCGTGATCGCCTTCGTCGTCATCGTCGGCATCCTGGTGGTGGTGGTTCGTACGACCCATGGCTGGGCCGAGTCCGTGGTGCTCGGCCTGGTGATCGGCGGTGCCGCCGGCAACCTCATAGACCGCGTGACCCGCGGTGAGGGTTTGCTCGATGGTGCGGTGGTCGACTTCATCGACTTCTCGTTCTTCCCCGCGTTCAACGTGGCCGACTCGGCGATCACCCTCGGAGCCGTGTTCGCTCTGTGGCTGGCGTCACGGCGTCCGTGAACACGGTCGTCCCCGCCGACCTGGACGGGGAACGCCTCGACCTGATCGTGGCTCGCCTCGGCGGGGTCAGTCGAGCCCTGGCGCGGGCCCTCGTCGAGCAGGGATCGGTGGCCGTGGACGGAGAGACGGTCGCCGCGGTGAATCGGCGGATGGTGGCCGGCAGCGCCATCGCCTTCGAGCTACCCGATGCCATCGACTCCCTCGTTCCGGAGGAGGTCCCGTTCGAGGTCCTCCACGAGGACCGGTTCCTCGCCGTGGTGTCGAAGCCCGCCGGCGTGGTCACCCATCCGGGGGCCGGCCGAACCGGAGCCACCCTGGTCGCCGGGATCCTGCACCGGTGGCCGTCGGTTCGTGGCGTGGGTGACGAGGGGCGATGGGGGATCGTGCATCGACTCGACCGCGACACGTCGGGCGTGCTCGTGGTGGCGCTCACCGTCGAGGCATTCGGTCCGCTACGCACGATGATCCGGCAGCGGCGCGTGGAGCGTAGGTATCTCGCCCTGGTGAAGGGGACGCCGCCGATGCCCACCGGGACCATCGATGCCCCGATCGCCGCCGACAGGCATAGGAGGGGCAGGCGCCGGGTCGACCCGACGGGTCGGTCGGCTCGGACGCACTATCGGTCGGTGGTGTCCGGCGGCGGGGTAACGCTCCTGGACGTGACGCTCGAGACCGGCCGCACCCACCAAATCCGCGTGCACCTGACTACCGCCGGACTGCCCATCATCGGCGACCGGCAGTACGGCATCGGCAGTGGGGCACCGAGACAGTTCCTTCACGCTGCCCGGGTCCGGTTCGAGCACCCGATCACGCAGGAACGGCTCGATATCGTGGCGCCGCTCCCGGGGGACCTCCGGCAGGTCCTCGCCGACTACGGGTTGGAGTACCGACCGGGTTAGCGGGCGACCTATCCGCGCACCTCCTTAGTCGAAGAAGCGGGACGCCGCGTCGTAGCGCTTGCGGTCGACGGGCCTCGGATCTCCACAGGCTTCGTCGAGCGGAGCGATGACGACCTCGTCACCTCGCAGAGCGGTGAATGCCCGTGTCTCCCCGGCGAGGGCGGCTTCGGCGGCAGCGACGCCGAGCCTCGTCGCCAGGATGCGGTCGCTCGCCGTCGGTGTGCCGCCTCGCTGGAGGTGGCCGAGGATGGTCACCCTGGTCTCGAAGCCGGTGAGGTGCTCGAGGA
>DATKBG010000134.1:0-2548 GCA_035514255.1 Acidimicrobiia bacterium | reverse complement strand
ATCCAGTGATGATCGCCAGGATCAGGGTCACCGGGACCGCTACCCCGAGCCCGAGCAGCGCCATACGACGCCGGGCGAGCACCCCTTCACGTGCCGACGGACCCTGCGGCGGCGCCAGCGGGCGCTGCTGTGCTGTCGGTGAGCTCTTCGATTGGGTCACGCGACTGACCTCCTGGTGAGGGCGTGATCGCCTCACGACGACGACGCTCCCCTCAGTATGAAGCGATTTCCGCCCGATCGGAAGGCAATCCGGCGAAATCCACCGATCAGTGCCCGTCTGACTCACCCGCCAACAGCCTCACCGCGTGCGCCAGAGCGGGCCCGACGACCGCCAAACCCTCGGTGACGCCGGCCACCGAACCGGGCAAGTTGAGCACGAGCGTCGAACCGATCACGCCGCTCACGCCGCGAGAGAGCATCCCGTGAGGGTTGTCGCCGAACGTGGCGGCACGCATGGCCTCGGAGATCCCCGGAGCGGGACGCTCGATCACCGATGCCGTGGCCTCAGGGGTGAGATCACGCGGCGACAACCCGGTGCCGCCGGTGGTCACCACCAGTACGGCACCGACGGCGACCGCCGCCCGAATGGCGCCGGCCACCGGCTCGATCCCGTCGGAGACCACCCGCAGCTCGGGTGAAAAGCCGAGCGCCTCCAACGCGGCAAAAGCGGCCGGTCCCGAACGATCCTCGGCTTCACCACGACTCACCCGGTCCGAGACCGTGACCACTACCGCCTTCATCTGCGCCACTCCCCCGACGATCCACCAGCCTTGCTGAGGAGCCGCACCGGGCCGATCTCGACGCCGTGATCGAGCCCCTTGACCATGTCGTAGAGGGCGACCGCCCCGATGGCGGCGCCGGTCATCGCCTCCATCTCGACGCCGGTGCGGCCGGTGGTCGCCACGGTCACCACGATGCGGGCACTGTCCGCCATCTCCTCCACCTCGACGCCTATGGAGGTGAGGGCCAGCGGGTGGCACAGCGGGATCAGATCCGGCGTCCGCTTGGCGGCCATGATGGCGGCGAGGCGCACCACGGCGAGCGCATCTCCCTTGGGGAGGCCGCCGGAGAAGAGGGCGCTGCGGATCGCGTCGCTCATCGTCACGATCGCCTCGGCGGTGGCACTGCGATCGGTGACCGGCTTGTCGCCGACGTCGACCATGCGGGCTCGACCGGACTCGTCGAGGTGTGACAGCTCACTCATGACAGAGCCTCCTCCATCGTTCGGGTCTCCGGGTTGGCGAACCACTCCACGGTGATCATCGCACCCTCGGCGACATCGCCGACACCGACGGGGATCACCCCGAACACATCCGCCGCCGCCATCGCCGACAGGACATTGGACACCTGGGTCCCTGCCCCCACGACCTTCGGTCCATCATCGCCCTCGACGAGCCGCATCCGGAGAAACACCGTCTTGGACGGATCGGTCGTCAACGCCTCGCCGCACTCGACCTGCGACTGTGGCCGAAACAGCCGGGTCGCACCCATGCGTCGCAGCAGCGCCGGACGGACGAACTGTTCGTAGGCGACAAAGGCGGAGACGGGGTTACCGGGGAGTCCGAAGAGGGGAACCCCGTCGATGACACCAAAAGCGAACGGCTTCGCTGGTTGCATGGCGACCCGCCATAGGTCGACCGAACCGAGCTCGCCGAGGACCACCTTGACCAGGTCGTGGTCCCCCACCGAGACCCCACCGGTGGTGACGATGGCGTCGGAGCTCGCGGCCGCCTCGACGATCATGGCTCGCAGGGCGACCGGGTCGTCGCTGACGAGGACCGGCCCGATCACATCGGTGCCGAGCTGCTCCAACAGCCCGACCAGCATCGGCCCATTGGCGTCACGAATGGCACCCGGAGTGAGCGTCGTGGTCGCCGGGTCGACGACTTCGTCACCGGTGGACAGCACGGTGACCGTCGGCCGAACCGCCACCCGCGGCTCGGTGACTCCGAGCGACGCCAGCACTCCCAGGTGAGCGGCCGACAGCCGATCGCCGGTGGAGAACACCGTCGTTCCTTCCGCCACGTCACCGCCCCGCGGCCGGACGTGGGCGCCGACGGGCACCGCTCGCTCGATGCGGACCCGGTCGCCGTCGACGGTCGTGTCCTCCACCATCACGACCGAGTCGGCCCCTTCCGGAATCGGCGCACCGGTCATCACCCTGATGGCGGTGCCTTCGGCGACTGCCCGCGAGGCGACCCGTCCGGCGGGAACATCGTCGACGACCAGCAGCGTCACCGGACCGGCGACCAGGTCGCTGCTTCGCACGGCGAACCCGTCGACCCCCGAGTTGGCGAACGGTGGGACCGCGTGGGGAGCGGCGACGTCCTCGGCCAGAACCCTCCCCAGCGCCTCCGACAACGGCACCGTCTCCGACCCGAGCGGAACCATGGCGGCGAGGACCTCACGCTGCGCTTCGACGAGGGGCTTCACCGCGATTCGAGGCTGTTCTCGGCGCCCGAGATGAGCCTTCGTATGTTGGCGTAATGCCGACCGACGACCAGCACGATCGTCGCCGCACTCCACACCAGCGACCATCCGTCGTTGC
>DATKBG010000133.1:0-7893 GCA_035514255.1 Acidimicrobiia bacterium | reverse complement strand
GCCCGGGCGCGTTCAGGTTGGCCACCCACAGCCGACCGCCCAGGTCGCGTCGCGTCACGGCGAGCGCCTGGGCGGCGGCATCGTCGCCACCGATCAGCGCCGCCATCCCCGACGGTTCCAGATCCGCCGCTGCCGCCATGGCCCGGCCACGGGCTGCGACGAGGGCCAGACCGGCGGCGTAGGACAGGGCATCGGCGGCGACGAGCGCCGTGTACTCGCCGAGGGAGTGCCCGGCCGACGCCTGCGGAGGACCGTCCAGGTGATCGACGAGCGTGCGCCACAGGGCATAGGCCACCGCATACAGCGCCGGCTGAGCCCGGTCGGTGCCGGTGAGGGCTTCCTCGGGACCGTCGAGGCACAGCCGCCGCAGCGACCACCCGAGGACCTCGTCGGCGGCCTCGCCGAGGAGATCGGGTCGGGCATCGAACAGATCGCCGCCCATGCCGACGTGCTGGCTCCCCTGCCCGGGGAACAGTACGGCGAGCGACATTCGAACTCCTCGGCCGACGGCGAGGCGGAGTCTACGGGGGTGCGCGAAAAGATCGCTGGCCCTGATGCGCCATCAGGGCCGCCCCCACCAGTCCGGCCGATGCCCCGAAATGCGCCGGTACGACCGGCGTGGGCGACCGCGCCACCGCCCCGGTCACCCCCGCCGCCATCGCTGCGACCGCTGGATCCAGGAAGGCTGGCCCGATCCCGGCGACACCGCCGCCGACGAGGATCACATCCGGGTCGAGGACGTTGACCAGCGCGCCCAGTCCGACGCCAAACCACCGGGCGACGGCCGTCAGCGCTTGACCGGCCGCGTCATCCGCATCGGCGATCGCCACCAGGTCCTCCCCGGTGGCTTCCTCGCCGAGGAGCGCCGCCGCGGCGCGGTCGAGCGCCCTTCCGGAGGCGACGGCCTCCCAACACCCGAGCAGCCCGCATTGGCACGGCGTGTCGGCATCGTCGAGGGGTATGTGTCCGATCTCCCCCAGGAAGCCCCGTCCGCGCTCGACGCGGCCGTCGATTACCAGTCCACCACCGATACCGGTACCCACCGTGACCATGAGCACCATCCGGTGACCACGCCCCGCACCCCGGATGGCCTCGCCGAGTGCGGCAGCGTTGGCATCGTTGTCCACCATGGCCGGAACCCCCAGGGCGGAGCCGAGTTCTCGCCCCAGCGCAAGCGGCATGGCCCCAGCAAAGTGCGGTGACCACACGAGCGTCCCGGTGTCGTGATCGACCAGAGCGGCGATTCCGACGCCCGCCGAGGTGAATGGAGCCTCGAGAGCACGGGCAGCGTCGACGATCTCGTCGACGAGCGCGCCGGCGTCGGGAGGGGTGTCCCACTCGACGACGGGACCAGGCGTGTCAGCACCCCCGGCGAAGCGGGCGATCCGAACCGACGTGCCTCCGACGTCGACTGCGAGGACGCCCTCAGACACCGTCAACCGGTGGATCCACCCTGCATCGCCTCGGCACGGCGACGCAGGTTGCGGATGGCCGCCTGCACGATCTGACGCTCGGCCTGCCGACGCAGGAAGCCGGGCACGGTGAACGCCGGATCGACCCGGAGGGCATACACGATCTCGGTCATGCCGTCGGCCTTGGCGGTGAACTCGTAGGACCCCTCCATGTCGCGGATGTCGTCGCCGGGAATCGCCGTCCAGGTGATCCGGTGGGGCGGGTCATAGCGATACTCGAGCTCGTAGGAGATCTGGCGGACGAACCCGTCCACCTCGAAGCGTGCCCGCTTCGGGAGACCCGACTCGTCGCGTTCGAGTACCTCGACGCGGGTCACCCCGTCCGCCCACTCGGGGTACGACTCGAGATCGGTGGCGACGGCGAACACCGCCTCCGGAGGCGCCGCCGCCTCGCTGGTGCGCATCGTGCCTTCCATGCTTACGACACTAGCCCCGGCCCTTCGGCGTGCAGTCCCACGTAGGGCAGGTCGTACTCGATCGACTCCGACGGATCGGGGTGCTGGCTCCCGAAGGCGACCAAGCCGGCTTCGATCTCCTCGGCCGGGACGAGGTGCAGCGTGCTGACGAAACCGGCGCGAACCGCCGACATCCAGGCACCGGCTGGGCGACTGATCCGATCATGATGGGCCACGGTTGGAGCAACGACCAGTCCGAGCTCGGTGAGTCTGCTGCGCAGGCCCTCGACCGGAGGGAAACGGACCGCATCGATAGCACCCACTGATGGGAACCAGCGGGCCAGGTATGAGTTCTCGTGATGGGCGTCGGCGAGGGTCCACACCCAGATGTGTCCCCGGTTCCCGACGACCCGGGCCGCCTCGGCGAGCATGTCGCGCCACGCGCCATGATGGATGGACAGGTGAAAGTAGACGAGATCCGCCGCTCCGTCCCTGATCGGGAGCGACTCGCCCCGGGCAACCACGCCTACCACGCCCCGACGCTGTGACGAGAGCACCATCGCCGGAGACGGATCGACGACGACGGCACGGGTCCCGCGCTCGGTGAATACGCTGGCGTGGACCCCTCTGCCACCTCCCACATCGACCACGGTCGACCCGGGACCGAGCCCCGTCGTGTCGGCGGCAATGCCCGCCCGCTGGACGGCGCCATCCTCGACGCGATGGTCGTAGGCCGCAGCGAGCCGCTCCAGATCGACGTCAGCCATGACGCACGGCCCTCCCGGTCGCCCGGAAGTAGCCGACGTTGCGACACACGGTTCCGCCCACCCGCCAACGCACCGCCTGGGGCTGGTGGATGTCGCCGAAGTAGTGCCATCCGGGGCGAAACCGGAGGAGATAGTCGAGCACGGCTTGGGATTGCTTGGGGCGCCCGCCGACCACGTCGAGGCTGAGTTGTGGCACCGCCGGTGCCACATGGGTGCACAGGATGTCGACCTCACCGAGACCGAACAACCGCTCCCGCATCACCTCGTGCGGCACCTCGCCCGGCGTTCCCAGTCCCGGGACACCCCCGCCGACGATCCCGACCGAGCGGCCCTCGACCTCGACGACGCCGACCTCGACGAAACGGACCCCGTCAGGCAGCGACGCTTCGAGCAGGTCGGGGCGGTCGACGTTGCCATAGGTGACGATGGCGTCTGATCCGGCTAGCGCCGCGGCCGCGGTCTCGTAGGCGGTCACGGTGAGTTCGTGGAACCGGCGGCGCACCTCCTCCTCAGAACCGGCCACCGCGGCCCGCCAGGCGCGGTTCGCCCCGTCGTGGTCCGCCCGGGCTCGCCGCTCGACGATGTCGGCGACCACGGTATGCCCCAGCACGTCGACGAGCATTCCATCCATGGTCCGGTAGTCGATGACGTTGAGGAAGTCGCCAAGGACCAGCAGGGGCTCGCCCCGGCTGGCCACCCGCGCCAGCGACTCGAAGGCGCCATGGATGTCGGAGACGATCAGCATGCCCCGCCCAGCCGCTCGTCGATGCGTTCGAGTGCCCAGCGAGCGTGCTCGCTCAGCATGGGGTCGTCCGCAGCGGCAAACCCGGCGAGCAGTGCGCGATGCGACCCATCGCCGGTGTTTCCGAGGACCACGAGCGCGTTGCGGCGCAGGAAAGCCGGATCCCGTTCCGGGATGTAAAAGCGACCGAATCGATCGAGGAGCTCCTCGTCGGAACTCGCCAGGACTTCCGCCATGTCGGGAGTCTCGGCCGTGTCCGGCGACCTGCGAACCAGCGGCGTGCCGGGAGGACAGGCGTCGAGGCAGTCGTCACACCCGTAGAACCGATCGCCCACGGCCTCCCGGAAGCCCTCGGGGATGCTCCCGGGCGACTGCAGGAGGTAGGCGATGCACCGCCGCGCGTCGAGAATGCCGGGCTCGATGAGGGCCCCGGTGGGGCAGGCGGGAAGGCAGGCTTCACACGTGCCACAGGTGCGGCGCATCGGCTCGTCGACGTCGATGGCGGCGTCGGTCACCACGCTGCCCAGGAGCACCCATGGCCCGTAACCGGGCATCAGCGCCATGGTGTTCTTCCCCCACCAGGCGACCCCGGCCTTGACCGCCGCGGCGCGATCGACGAGACGGCTGTCGTCGGCGAGCACCTGCGCATGATGACCTCGTGCCCGCAACAGGTCGGCGATCGTCGTCAGGGCCTCGCGCAGCGGTGCGTAGTGGTCGGATGCGGAAAAGCGGGCGACCCGCCCCTCGCCGGCGCCGGCGATCGGGTTACCCGCTGCCGGGAGATAGGCGTGGGCGCCGACCACGAGTGATCGGGCCCAGGCAAAACTGGCCGTGACGTCACTCGATCGCTCGGGCGTCCCGAAGGTGAAGCGCATCCCAGCAGAGCGTCCCGACGCCACGGCGTCCCGCAGGCTCTCTTCGACATCGGCGAATGGCTCGGCGGCGCACACCCCGACCCCAGCGAGTCCGGCAACCCGCCCGGCCGCGAGAACATCATCGCGAAGGCTCATGGCCCAAGGCTACGACACGGCAGACAGCAGAAGGCAGATCACCGAAGGCAGCTCACAGCCAACAGCTCACAGCCAGACCGTTCTGGCTGTGAGCTGTGAGCTCTCGGTATCAAACACCAACGACCCGTGACGCACCACGGATGACGGATGACGGATGACGTTCTGACCATGAGCCATGAGCCATGAGCCATGAGCCATGAGCCATGAGCCATGAGCCATGCGTACCAAGTACCAAGTACCAAGTACCAAGCAAGTACCGCATCCTTTCTGTCACACCTGATCCTTACCGTGCTCTTAATGGTGGATATGCCGCTGAAGGAGGACTGGATGCTCATCGACTGCGACGAGTGCTCGATGCAACACACCGACGCCTGCGAGGACTGCGTCGTCTCACTGCTGCTACGCGAGATGCTCGGCCCCATCGAAGTCGACCGGGACCAGGCGGCGGCGCTCGATGTCCTTGCCGACGCCGGCCTGGTGCCGACGCTGCGACTCGTTCCCCGAGTGCAGACTCCCGATACTCCGCGTTCACAGGCCGGGTGAAGGGGCGCTCAGCCTCGCTGACTCGCCCAGGCGATCAGGGCCTCGGACTGGACCACCGTGGCGCCGCGGGCGATCGATCTCTCCCGGAGTTCCCGGTCGCTGGTGACCACCACGGCCGGTCTCGACGCCGAGGCGAGCATCGCCACGATTTCGTCGTCGGCGGTAGTCCCCGGTCCGGCAAATCGCATCTCCAGGCCGCGCTGGCGGGTCACCCGGTGTTCCCCGTCTCGTGAGTCCCACACCAGCGAGACCAGAAGGCTTCCCGCGGTCACCAGACGGGTACCCACGGCCCACAACCGCTCCCGGGCCGCCGCCGGCTCGTCGACGACCTGGAGGCCCACGTTGTACCCGTCGACGATGAGCGCGATGGGGCCACCCCACCGCACAACAGCGTCGATGGCTGCCGCCTCGTCCGGGCGCACGCCCGCAGGTAGACGAAAACGCAGTGACTCGTGGGGAGGATCGTCTGATCGGAACTTCCGGGAAGGACGCGCCTGCAACGCCACCTGATCGAGGTACTCGGCGAGGGCAACAGCCTCGCGGTCGGTCCACGACGCGCCGCCGACCGCAGCCTGCGCAACCCGCTCGGCCTCGGCCCGGGCCGCTCTCAGGAAGCGAACTTCCTCCCGAAGGGCACCGACGGACTCCTCCAGGGTGGTGGTCTCCGCTTCGCGCTGCAGTCGCTCCGCTTCCCAGGCTGCCGTGGCCTCGCCGAGGGCTGCCTCGGCCCGTGTCTCCTCCGCGCGAAGCGCCCTCACCGGTTCCCGCTGAGCCCGGTCGATCTCGCGGCGTGCGGCTTCCGCCTGGCGCGCTCGCTTCTCGGCATCGCGTTCACGGCGCTTCGCGGCGCGCGTCGCTTCGACCGCGTCGTCCGCTCGCTGCCCGGCTCGATCAGCCCGGGTTTCCGCCTCGCTAGTCGCCCGGGCCATCGCGGCCGCGGCGAAGGCAGTTCCCCACCCCTCGGGGCGCAGCAGGAACAACGCGGAGGCGTGATCCTTGGACTCCGGGGACTCGCCGGCCGCCTCTGGCCAGGCGATGATGGCCCTCTCCCGGAGCCATGCGTCTCCGTCGAGCGCCTCGACGAGCGGCCTCACCAGCGGCGGCGGAAGTGTCCCCGACGTGGCCCGTACCCGCTGGAGTCGAGCCTTGAGATGGGGAGGGATCTCCTTGTCGTCGGCGTCCCGAAGCGCCTTTCGGGCGGCTTCGAGCGCTCGGGGCACGAGGAGTCCGATGGCGGCTGCGGTGGGGACGTCCATGGCACCGACGCTACCCCGGCACCGCCCCGCGCGCCGCCGCGGACTCTGGGTATCGTCCGCCGATGCCCCTTCGCCTCCGCGTTGTCGCCGCGGCCGCCTTGTTCGGCCTCGTCGGGTGCACCGCAGCGCCTCCCCCCGAACCGACCGCGACGACTGCCACTACGGTCGCTTCGACCACGACCACCGCGCCCCCGGTGGCGGCGTCGACCACCATCGTCGGTGGCATCCCCGGGTCCATCGGCGACCCGTACTTCCCGGAGCTGGGGAACGCCGGCATCGATGTCGAGCACTACCACCTCGCACTGTGGATCGAAGCCGACACCGGCGAGATCACCACCGCCGCGGCCGACCTCACCACGGTGGCCGTCTCCCCGCTCGCCGAGATCGCGCTCGATCTGCTCGGCCTCACCGTCCACGAAACTCGAATCGATGGCACCAGGGTCCCGCACCGGAGGGAGGGAGCGAAGCTCATCGTCGAACCGCCGAGCCCCATCGCCGCAGGTACGCACTTCGTCGTCGGAGTGACCTACTCCGGCGTTCCCGAGCCGTTTTTCATCCCCGGATTCGACACCCGGGCAGGATGGGTGGTCACTGCCGAGGGCGTCCACGTGGTCGCCGAGCCCGACGGGGCGCGCACCTGGTTCCCTGGCAACGACCATCCCGCCGACAAGGCGACCTTCGCCATTGACGTGACCGTGCCCGAACCATTCGTCGTCGTGTCGAATGGTCGCCCCGTCCCGGTCATCGAAACAGCAGACGGTCGCACCTTCGGCTGGCGGATGGACGATCCGATGGCCACCTACCTGGCGACGGTGGTCATCGGAGAACTGGAGCGCGTGGAAACCGGCGTGGTCGACGGCGTGCCGGTCGCCGACTATCTGCCCTTCGACCTCGCTGCGGTGCCACCACCTTCGCTGCTGCGAGCACCTGAGATGATCGAGTTCCTCGCCACCTGGTTCGGCCCCTACCCCTTCGACCGCTACGGCCACGTGATCGTCCCCGAATTCTCCATCGCCCTGGAGACCCAGACCATGTCGGTGGTCGGGCGCGGTGCCGTCGGCGAGATCACGGTGCTGCACGAGATCGCCCACCAGTGGTATGGCAACAGCGTCTCCGTCGCCACCTGGCGCGACATCTGGCTCAGCGAGGGATTCGCCAGCTACGCCGAGCTGCTCTGGATCGAGCACGACCGGGGTCCGGCAGCGATGCGTCAGGAGGCGTTGCGCCGCCATCAGGTGATGGCCCAACGAACTCATCCAGCCATCGGGGACCCGGGACCGGAGGACATGTTCGACGGTGCGGTCTACTGGCGCGGGGCGCTCACGCTGTACGCGCTGCGAGCCGAAATCGGCGACGAGGCCATGCGCTCCCTCATGAAGGGGTTCGCCGAGCGGTATCGCCACGGCAACGCGGCGACGGCTGACTTCATCGCCCTCGCCGAGGAGGTCACAGACCGAGATCTCGCCGACTTCTTCGCGGCGTGGTTGTTCGATCCCGAGATCCCACCGCTTCCCGGGTGACCGCCCCGGGCCGGTAGCCTTGACCCGGTGACCTCTATCGCCTCGACCGAACCCGCCGCCGATATCGGAATCGTCGGACTGGCGGTGATGGGCCAGAACCTCGCCATGAACATGGCCGACAAGGGCTATCGGGTCGCCGTCTACAACCGGACCACCGAGCGCACCGACGAGTTCATCTCCGGTCCCGC
>DATKBG010000132.1:0-4819 GCA_035514255.1 Acidimicrobiia bacterium | reverse complement strand
CGCGGCTCTGGCTGTGAGCTGTGAGCTGTCAGCTGTCAGCCGGCGATTGAGCGGGAGCTCAATCGCCTATCAGCACCCCAAAGGTGAACAGCACCGCGCCGAAGAGGATCGGTGTGGCGATGAGGCCGATGAGGAACAGGTTCTTCATCAGCCGCTCTTCGTAGCGCAGGTGCATGTACCAGCCGACGACGATG
Source organism: Acidimicrobiia bacterium (assembly GCA_035514255.1). Taxonomy (GTDB): domain Bacteria; phylum Actinomycetota; class Acidimicrobiia; order Spongiisociales; family UBA11373; genus DATKBG01. Next base: position 4,625 of record DATKBG010000132.1, on the reverse strand, counting down.
ACGAACTTGGCGGCACCCATCGTCAGCAGCAGAGGAGCCACCACGGACGACAGCGCCGGGATGTAGGTGACCCAGACCTCGGCGGCGGTGATCACCGCGAGAACGACGGCGATCTTCCAGTAGTCCTTCGTGGTGGGATGCGGGCGATGGTGGGTTGCTTCAGCCATGGCTCAGACCTGCATCAGGTAGACGACGGTGAAGATGACGATCCAGACGATGTCGACGAAGTGCCAGTACAGGCCCACCGCTTCGACGTTCATGCCCTCGTTGGGCCGAATCCTCCCGGCGTAGGAGATGCCAGCGGTGCCCAACAGCATGATCACGCCGATGGCGACGTGGAGGCCGTGGAAACTAGTGAGGACGAAGAAGGCGGTGCCGAACGGGCTGGTGGTGATGGTCAGCCCGTTGTGGACGAACTCGGTGAACTCGAACACCTGGCCAGCGAGGAACACGGTGCCGAGCAGGGCGGTGGCCACCAGCCAGATACGGGACCGGCGCCAGTCGGACCGCTCCGCCGAGTGGTGGGCGAGCACCATCGTCAGTGAGCTCATCAGCAGGATGAACGACGACGCCGACGTGAACGGGATGTCGAAGATCTCGACGGCGGTGGGACCGTCGCCGGTCCTGGTCCGGAACAGCAGGAACGTCGATATGAGGGTGCCGAAGAACAGGCACTCCGACCCGAGGAACACCCACATGGCGACCTTGCGAGTACGCACCGGATCGGGATGCCCGTCGTGGTGTTCGGCGACGGCGGCGTCAGTGCTCACGACTCACCCCCATCGTCCTCATCCTCGTCCTCATCGCCCGCAGACTCGGCGCCTTCATCAGTCTGCTTATCGCCTTCGTCGCCCTTGTCGTCCTCGGCGTCCTCGGCGTCTTCATCGGTCTGCTCATCGCCGTCGTCACCGGCTTCGTTCCCGGCCTCTCCATCAGTCTGCGCGTCCCCTTCGTCGCCCTCGCCGTCCTCGGCCCCCTCGTCGCCGCTTTCCTCGGAGCCATCACTCTCCTCGGTGGTCTCCTCGGGCGACGGGTGACCGGCGTCGGGCGACTCTTTCGTGAGCGGCTCCAGCGACCAGCCGAACAGGCCCCACAGGGTGACGCCGACACCGGCGCCCGACAGCACCAATCCGAGCGGAAGGTAGACCAGCCCGAGGATGATCAGGAACATCCCGAACGCCGCCAGCGCCGGGTAGTACGACGGCGACGGCAGGTGGATATCGGTGGTCGGCGCCAGGTCGGGATCTGGCTGAATCGGTCGAGCCACGGCATGGCCCTCGTCGTCTTCGGTGTATTTGGCGTGCCACCAGGCGTCCTCGGTCTCGATATGCGGGATCTCGGCAAAGTTGTAGACGGGGGTCGGTGACGACGTCGCCCACTCCAAAGTGCGGCCATCCCAGGGGTCGGCACCGGCGATCTCGCCCTTGGTCCGGGTGCGGATCGCATTCCACAGGAAGATGGCGACGGAGAGGGCGATCAGGAACGCACCGACCGTGGCGATCAGGTTCCAGAACTCGAACCCGAGCCCTCGCGGATAGGTGTAGGTGCGGCGGGGCATGCCGTTGAGCCCCAGAAAGTGCATCGGACCGAAGGTCATGTTGAACCCGACGAACATCATCCAGAAGTTCCACTTGCCGATGCGCTCGTCGAGCAGGCGGCCGGTGATCTTGGGCCACCAGTAGTAGAGCCCGGCGAACAGGCCCAACACGGCACCGCCGAACAGCACGTAGTGGAAGTGGGCGACCACGTAGTAGGTGTCGTGCTGCTGGGTGTCGGCGGGGACGATCGAGTGGGTGACGCCGGAGAGTCCGCCGATGACGAACATGGCGATGAACCCGAGCGAGAACAGCATCGGGGTGGCGAACCGGATCGATCCACCCCAGATCGTCCCCAGCCAGTTGAAGATCTTCACCCCTGTGGGCACCGCGATGAACATCGTGGTGATGGCGAAGGTGGCCTCGGCGACCGGCCCCAGGCCGGCGGTGAACATGTGGTGAGCCCACACGCCGAAGCCCATGAACCCGATGGCGATGCCCGAGAAGATCACGAACGCCCGGCCGAACAGCGGCTTGCGGCTGAACGTGGGCAGCACCTCGGAGACGATGCCCATCGCCGGCAGGATGAGCACGTAGACCTCGGGGTGGCCAAACAGCCAGAACAGGTGCTGCCACAGGATCGGATCTCCACCGCCGAAGGCGTCGAAGAACAGGGTCCCCAGGTTGCGGTCCAGGTACACCTGGAAGAGGCCGACCGCCACGATCGGCAGCGAGAACAGCAGCAGGAACGCCACCACGAAGGCCATCCAGGCGAATACCGGCATCTGCATGAGCGTCATGCCGGGTGCCCGCATCACGAACACCGTGGTGATGAAGTTGATCGAGGCCATCACGGAGGCCACGCCGAGGATCTGGAGACCGAGCGACCAGTAGTCCATACGGACCGTCTCGGTGACCTGCTGGGCGAGCGGGGCGTACCCGGTCCAACCACCGTCGGGAGCGCCCCCGAGGAAGAACGACATGGTCAGGAACAGTCCGCCGAAGAAAAAGATCCAGTACGACAGGGCGTTGAGCCTGGGGAAGGCGACGTCACGGGCCCCGATGAGGAGCGGCAAGAAGTAGTTGGTGAACGCCGCCGCCGCCGGCATGAGCACCAGGAACACCATGGTGGTGGCGTGCATGGTGAACAGCTGGTTGTAGGCATCCGCCGACACCACCGCGCCCTCGGGGACTGCCAGCTGTAGCCGAATGATGAGGGCCTCGACACCACCGACGATGAAGAAGACGATCGCCGAGCCGCCGTACAGGATGCCGATCTTCTTGTGGTCGGTCGTGGTCACCCACGCCCACAGTCCCCTGGCTTCATGCGTGGTGGCGCTCACTCCAACCCCTCCAGGAAGGCGACGAGCTCGTCGAGCTGCTGCTCGGTGAGGCCGAACGAGGGCATCCCCAGGATCCGACCAGACGACACGTCGTTGAGTTCAGGGGTCATCGGCTTGAGCGACGACGGGTTCCGCAGCCACTGCCGCAGGTGCTCGCGGGTGTTGCTGATCGAAGCACCACCGAACGACGTCCTCGAAGCGAAATGGGTCAGGTTTGGCGCCAGCTCCGCCACCGCCTCGGTGCCGTCGATGGCGTGACAGGAGGCGCACACGATCTTGAAGGTCTCCCATCCGGCCAGCGCCGGACCCTCGGTCGGTAAGTCAGCCGGTCGTGCCTGGGCGGCGGCCCACGCCTCGAAGTCAGCCGCGGTGTGGGCGAACACTCGCTGCCGCATGTCAGCATGGGCGAGCCCACAGAACTCGGCACACTGCCCCAGGTACACACCCGGCTCGTCAGCCTCGATCCGAAGGTGAGAAGTACGACCGGGAACCACATCACGCTTCCCGTTGAGGGGCGGGACCCAGAAGGAGTGGATCACGTCGGCAGACGTCATGGTGAGCCACACCGGTCGGCCCGCCGGGATGTGCATCTCGCCGGCAGTGGTGAACCCGTACTCCGGGTAGTGGAACTCCCACCACCACTGATGGCCGGTCACCTCGATGTGGAGGACGTTCTCCTCATCACCGGGTGGGGACCGCATCTCGAAGATGGCCGACACCGTCGGGACCGCGATCACGGCCAGGATCATCGCCGGCACCAGCGTCCAGCCGATTTCCAACTTGGTGTTGCCGTGCAGCTGCTTGATCGACCGTCGCTCGCCCTTCCGCTCCCGGAATCGGAACATGGCGAACAGCAGTGCCCCTTGCACGAGCACGAATACGCCGACGGCGATCCAGAAGACCAGCTGCCACAGGCCGTCGATCCGGCGCGCCTCGGGACCGGCGGGCTCGAGTGAGTTCTGCGGCATCGAGATGTCGACGACTTGATGGAGTTCGGCCCGATCCGGACCAGAACAGGACACCAACAAGGACACGCCGACGAGCAGCACGAGGAGCACCAACAGTCGGAGGCGGCGAGTCACGGGGCCGGATGGTAACCGAACCGTTACAGGCCTTCGCAGAACGAGCCAGAGAGCGGACGGGTTGCGATCAGAGGGGATCAAGCTGGCCAGCCAGGCACCCGGTACTGGAGCTTGGCAAGCACCCTGACAGCTGATCTCCGAATCCCGCCTACCCTCGCGCCCATGCCTCGCCGTATCGCAGCCATCGTCCTCGCGTTCACCCTCGCCGCCTCGGCGTGTGGTGGAGATGGCGATGACGCCAGCGCTTTCCCGGCGGGCGCGTTCGCTCTCTCAGCGTCGAGCAACCTTGCCGTCGGCACCGAGCGTCTTCTCGTCGCCGTGGTCGCCCAAGACGGGACGCGGCTTGCGTCTCCTGACATCCCGATCACCGTCCGGGTGCGTCCCGAGGGCGGTGAGGCGACCGAACCACTGCCGGCGACGTTCATGTGGGCCGTCCCGGACAACTCCGGCCTGTACCGGGTCGCCGTCGATTTCCCGACGGCCGGGACCTGGTTCATCGAGGTGACCCCGGAGGGCGGAGGGACCCTGCCCGAGTTCCCGGTCACGGTCCTCCCCCAGCCGATCACCGTCGGCCTCGGTCAGCCCGCCCCGGCATCGGACACGCCCACCGCGGCCGACTCCGAACTCGCGGCCATCAGTTCCGATGACGACCCCGACCCGCGCTT
>DATKBG010000131.1:0-3796 GCA_035514255.1 Acidimicrobiia bacterium | reverse complement strand
GCCCGCGGTGGCCACTGCGGCCATCGTCAGGGCGATCTTGGGTCCGAGGCCGTCGAAGGACTCCTGTAGGGACGCCATCGTGTTGGCGGCCCGGCCACTGAACCGTGCTACCAGGGCGAGAACGATGAGGGCGACCAGAAGCACGGCGATGATCACGGCTCCGGTGGCGAGGAATGTCGAGACGGCGTCCACGGGCATGGGCGCCGAGGATACCGGTCAGTGCCAGGTACTCCGTACCTCGTGTTTGGTATTTGGTATTTGGTATTTAGTAAGGAACGAAAAGCTCACATTCCACAGCTGACCGCTCACAGCCAGGGGCGGAGATAGGTGGTCCCTCCCCCCTCCCCTCCGGTCGCTTCGCTCCCTCCGGGACTCCCCCTTCGTGGGGAGAGAGTGTTGACGGTCGACCCCTACCCGCAAGAACTCCAAGTACCAAATACCAAATACCAAGTACTTCTCTGGTTGTGAGCTGTGAGCTGTGAGCTGGGAGAGGGCGCCTACCCTTCTGCCCATGTCTCCTCTTGGTATTGGTGTGATTTTGTTTGGCGTGCTGCTGGTGATCGTCGCTGCACTGGTATGGCAGGAGATGAGGTCTCGCCGCTCCTTCGACTCTGCCGTGTACTGGCTGCCCGAGGCGGTTCCGTTCGTGCGCGACCGTCTCGAACCGGAGACGGCCGATCGGCTGAGCGAGCACGACGTGCGGCTGATCCTGGAGTGGGGTATTCACTATCACCAGGTGGTGGCGCCTCGGTCCGAGGGAACCAGGCCGGTGCTCGGGAGTGGTGACGCCATGGAGTACATCCTCGATCGGGGGCACGAGGAAGATCGGGCCTACGATCCTTTCGACATAGCGGAAGTCATGGCTGCCGAGATCGAGTACCTGGTCGAGATCGGGGCCGTAGGAACCCCCGTGGAGGATGAGAAGTCGTGATCGTGCGTTGTGGAAGGTGCCAGAGCGGGTTCGACGTTCCCGGTCCCGGGCGTCACCTGTGTCCGGCGTGTGGAACCCCCAATGAGGTCCGGGCAAGCGCCCCGGATCCGACCGGAGGGCTGCCACCCGTCCCGCCCCCCGCGTCGCCGCCGGAGCCGGATGCGCCCTCCCCGAAGGTGACCTGCGGGGAGTGTGAGTACAGCTTCATCGTCGGTGCGGTCAGCGAGGCGCCATGCCCCAACTGCGGCGCTACCGTGCCGATCGGCGGGACGACGGAGGAACCGTGAACCGCGATCAGTTCGAACGGGAATTCCGGGACGCTCCCAAGAGGCGTGACCGCTGGGTGACGCTCTCCTTCGAGGAACTCCCCGGCGTCGGGCTCCCCGAGGACGGTGCCGAGCCTCCCGAGCGCATCGGCTATCCGGGCGCCTTCCCCTACACCCGCGGCATCCACACCACCGGGTATCGCGGCAAGCCGTGGACCATCCGACAGTTCGCAGGTTTCGCCGGCGTCGCCGACACCAACGCTCGGTTCCGACGCCTCCTCGCCGCCGGCCAGGACGGGCTGTCCGTGGCCTTTGACATGCCCACGCTGATGGGACTCGACTCGGACAGTCCCAGGGCGCTGGGTGAGGTCGGGCATTGCGGCGTGGCGGTGGATAGTGCCGACGACATGGTCGAATTGTTCGACCAGATCCCTCTCAGCGACGTGTCGGTGTCGATGACGATCAACGGGCCCGCACAGGTGATCTTCGCCTTCTTCCTGGTAGCGGCGGAGGAGCAGGGAGCCGACTGGTCGAGCCTCCAGGGGACGCTCCAGAACGACATCCTCAAGGAGTACATCGCACAGAAGGAGTGGATCTACCCGCCCAAGCCGCACCTTCGCCTGATCACGGACATGATGGAGTTCTGCGCCCGCGAGGTCCCCCAGTGGAACACGATCTCGGTGAGCGGTTATCACATCCGCGAGGCGGGAGCCACCGCCCAGCAGGAGCTCGCCTTCACACTGGCCGACGGGTTCGCCTACGTCGAGGCGGGCACGCGGCGGGGCATGGCCGTCGATGACTTTGCCCCACGGTTGTCGTTCTTCTTCGACTCCCACCTCGACTTCTTCGAGGAGATCGCCAAGTTCCGGGCCGCACGAAGGATCTGGGCACGCTGGATGCGGGACCGATACGGGGCAACCTCCGAGCGGTCCCTCAAGCTCCGGTTCCACACCCAGACCGCCGGGGTCTCACTGACCGCCCAGCAGCCCGACAACAACGTGGTGCGGACCACGGTGGAGGCGCTGGCGGCGGTACTCGGCGGTACGCAGAGCCTTCACACCAACGCCCTCGACGAGGTCTACGCCCTACCCACCGACCACGCGGCCGATCTGGCGCTGCGCACCCAACAGGTGCTGATGGAGGAGACCGGGGTTGCCGATGTGATCGATCCCCTAGGCGGATCGTGGTTCGTGGAGGAGATGACGGACCGCATGGAGGCGTCGGTCGAGGAGCTGCTGGCGAGGATCGATCGCATGGGGAGCGGTTCGATGCTCGACGGTGTCCTCCAGGGCATCGAAGAGGGGTGGTTCCAGGGCGCTTTGGCCGATTCCGCCTACGAATTCGAGAAGGCCGTCGGCTCGGGTGAGCGGGTGATCGTGGGCGTCAACAAGTACTCGTCCACCGACGACGACGAGCTCGACATCCTGCGTATCTCCGAGGAGGTTGAGGCCGAGCAGCGTCGGCGCATCGCTGCCGTCCGCAAGGCTCGTGATGCGACCGCGGTCGACGACGCGCTGGCTCGTCTCGTCGCCGCGGCTCGGGGTGACGACAACCTGATGCCGTTCATCGTCGATGCGGCGCGCCGGAGGGCGACCGAGGGCGAGATTGTGGATGCCCTGCTCGAGGTGTTCGGCGGGTATGCGGAGCCGCCGAGGCTCTGAGGCGCCGGGGTGTCGTCGCCACCTGGCGCGGTACCATGTGGCGTGATCATGTCGCAGAGTCTCCGTCCCGTCCGCGTGGCCCGGTCACTCCTGCTGGTCGCCTTTCTCGCCGTCGGCTGCGGCGGTGGCGCCGAACCCGAGCCGGTCGAGATCGGCTCGGGGAGCCTGCCATCGAGCATGCCCCGTGACTTCCCGATACCCCCCAATGCGGTCATCGGATCGACGCTCATCGACCGGCCGAACCACCGGACCGAGGTCACCCTCACCATGCAGGAGGAGATGGTCCCGGTGGTGCAGTACTTTCAGGTGGGACTGGTGAACGCCGGCTACGTGGTCACCCGCTCCGAGGGCGACCGGTCGCGCTGGACCATCGAGTTCTCCAAAGGCGAGCTGCTGGGCACGATCGACGTCAACTACAACACCGGGGTCGCGGTGCTGTTCGTCGAAGTCAACACAGCGTGACCGTGGGTCGGCTGCGTCGCTTCCCGGAGCGTCGGTTCATCGGGACCCGTGACGACATGCGGGTGTACGACTGTGACGACGAGGCCCAGTTCGCCGCCCTGTCGGCGAGAGTCGACGGCGAGAATCTGGTGGCTCGGCGTCAGCTGAGTTCTTTCGGGCCCGACACCCTCGCAGAAGCGCGCAATCGGGGGTTCAGAGAAGCCTGATGGAGAGCTCGGTCCCTCCCCCCTTCAGGGGGAGGGCGATCGCTACGTGGGCCTCGCGACGCGTTTGGTCTCCCCCTCCGTCAGCGACCTTTGCGGTCGCTGCCACCTCCCCCTTCGGGGGAGGGGACCGCGTGTAGGGGGCGTGTGGTTCGTCATGGGATCCGCTTCCTTTGCGGTCCCTCCCCCTGAAGGGGGAGGGCGATCGCTAGGTGGGCCTCGCGACGCGTTTGGTCTCCCCCTCCGTCAGCGACCTTTGCGGTCGCTGCCACC
>DATKBG010000130.1:0-2050 GCA_035514255.1 Acidimicrobiia bacterium | reverse complement strand
GCGATGGCCGGGGGGTCGTAGACGACATCGGCCCAGTTGAGCGTGACGCCTGGAGGCACGATCTCGTCGAGTCGGTCGAGCACCTCGTCGGTCAGCGTGACCCCGGCCGACGGCAGTAGGTCATCGAGGTGCTTCCTGGTTCGGGGGCCGATCAAGGCCGTCGAGACAATCGGGTGCTCAAGCACGAAGGCCACCGCGAGCTGGGCGATCGTCAGCCCTCCCTCGCTGGCGACCTCGGTGATCGCCGCCGCCACAGCTCGCTTCGTCAGGTTCTCCGGCACGTCGTCCCGGAACCGGTCGGGATACATCTGAGCCACGACATCGTCAGCATCGACGCGGCCCGAGCGGTCGGTGAGGAACCCGCCGGCGAGCGGGCTCCACGTGAGGACGCCCAGGCCGTGTCGGTGACAAGCCGGAAGCACGTCGGTCTCGATGCTGCGCACGAGGATCGAGTACGGCGACTGCCCGGTGGCGAAGCCCAGAAGGCCGTTCCGCTCCGCTGCCCAGCTCGTCCGGACGATCTCGGCCGCAGGGAAGGTCGACCCGCCGAAGAACCGGATCTTCCCCTGTTGCACGAGGTCGGTGAGCGCGCGCTCAGCGTCTCCTCGACCGGAACCGACGGGTCTGGTCGATGGGCCTGGTAGAGGTCGATGTGGTCGGTGCCCAACCGCCGGAGGCTGGCCTCGCACGCTCGCACGATCCAACGCCGCGAGTTCCCCCGGCAGTTCGGATATAGCTTGAGGGTGTGGAGCTCAGCTCGGAGGGCCTGGCTCGGCTCTTCGAGGTGATGGTGCCGGTGCTGGACGAGCGTCAGCGGCGGCTGCTGGCGGGGACGGTGGCCGGGGTGCTCGGCCGGGGTGGTGCCACCCGGGTGGCCGAGGCGTCGGGCATGAGCCGCAGCACGGTGATCACCGGCGCGAAGGAGGTGGTCGGCGGCGCTCGCCCATCGGGGCGGGTGCGGGCTGCGGGTGGTGGGCGGCCGCCGCTGATCGACGCCCAGCCCGGCTTGCTGGGGGCGCTCGACGAGTTGGTGTGGCCCGAGACCCGCGGGGATCCAATGTCGCCGCTGCGTTGGACGGCGAAGTCGACGACCACGCTGGCCAAAGCCCTGGTCGCCCAAGGCTTCCGCATCAGCGCGGACACGGTGGGACGGCTTCTGGTGGCGATGGGCTATCGGCTGCAAGCCCCGGCCAAGGCCCGTGAGGGCGCCCAGCATCCCGACCGCGACGGCCAGTTCGGCTATCTCAACGACCAGGCCAAGGCCCATCAGGGTGACGGCCAGCCGGTGATCAGCGTGGACACCAAGAAGAAGGAACTGGTCGGCGACTACGACAACGGCGGGCGGGAGTGGCAGCCGACGGGGACACCCGAGCGGGTCCAGGTGCACGACTTCCCCGACCCGGAGATGCCCAAGGCGGTGCCCTACGGGGTCTATGACGTCGGAGCCGACGAGGGCTGGGTCAGCGTGGGCGACGACGGCGACACCGCCGCGTTCGCGGTGGCGTCCATCCGGCGGTGGTGGGAAACGATGGGTCGGGCCCGTTACCCCGAGGCCGCCCGTCTCATGATCACCGCCGACGCCGGCGGCTCCAACGGCTACCGGGTCCGAGCCTGGAAGACCGAACTGGCCCGCCTGGCGGCCGACACCGGCCTCGAGATCACCGTCTGCCACTACCCGCCCGGCACCAGCAAGTGGAACAAGATCGAGCACCGCCTGTTCAGCTTCATCACCATGAACTGGCGGGGCCGTCCCCTCACTAGCTATCGCACCATCGTCGAGCTCATCGCCGCCACGACCACCGCCAGCGGCCTGAAGGTCAAAGCCGCCCAGGACGAGGGCCACTACCCCACGGGGGTCAAGGTGAGCGACGCCGAACTCGCAGCCGTACCGCTACGACGCCACGACTGGCACGGCGACTGGAACTACACCATCACGCCGCCAACCGAATGACCAGGTTGTTCAGCGGAGCGCCCTTAGGAACTCAACGGGCCCGAGTGGCGTCACGCCGGCCTCGCCGAGGTGCTCGCCCAGCGAGCGATCCGCCACCCC
>DATKBG010000129.1:0-4940 GCA_035514255.1 Acidimicrobiia bacterium | reverse complement strand
CGGCCCGGGGGGCGGCGCAGCAGCAGCGAGATCTCGCGGTAGGCGACCGCCTGCTTGGACAGGTCGTCGAACACCACCAGGGCATGCTCCCCGTTGTACATCCAGTGCTGGCCGATGGCCGAGCCGGTGTAGGCGGCATACATCTGGAGGGCCGGCGAGGCGCTGGCAGCGGCGTTGACCACCACCGTGAACTCCATGGCGCCGGCCTCTTCGAGCGAGTCGACTACTTCGGCCACGGTGGAGGCCTTCTGGCCGATGGCCACGTAGATGCACTTCACTCCCTGGCCGCGCTGGTTGATGATGGCGTCGACAGCGATGGCGGTCTTGCCGGTGCCGCGGTCGCCGATGATCAGCTGGCGCTGACCGCGCCCGATCGGGGTCATGGCGTCGATGGCCTTGATACCGGTCTGCAGGGGCTCGCTCACCGGCTGACGCATGACCACGCTGGGAGCCTGGACCTCGAGGAAGCGCCGCTCGGTGGTCTCGATGGGACCCTTGCCGTCGATCGGGTTGCCCAGGGCGTCGATGACCCGGCCCAGCATGGCGTCGCCGACCGGTACCGAGAGCACCCGGCCGGTCTGGCTGACCGGGTCGCCTTCTTGCACCTGCGAGGCGTCACCCATGATGACGGCGCCGATCGAGTCCTCGTCGAGGTTGAGGGCCACGCCGACGAGGTCGCCGGGGAATTCGAGGATCTCCGAGGCCATGCAGTTGGGGAGCCCGGACACCCGGGCGACGCCGTCACCGACGGAGAGGACCTCACCGACGGTGCTGGCGGAGAGGGACGGTTCCCATCCCTCGAGGTTGCGGCGCAGCGCCTCGGTGATGTCCTGCGGGTTGATGGTCAGTTCGGCCATGTCTCTCCTCAGCGCCTGTTCAGGGTCTCACGAAGTTCTTGGAATCGGCTGGTCACCGAGCCGTCGATGACGACGTCGCCCACCCGGGCGATGATGCCGCCGATGATCGAGGGGTCGACCACCGTCTTCAGCTCGACGTCGCGCCCGGTGGCGCGGCCGAGGGCGGCGGCGAGCCGTGCCTCGGTCTTGGCGTCGAGTTCGGTGGCGGAGCGCACCTCGGCGATCACCTTGTCGCGGGCGGCGGCGGCACGCTCGGCGAGCCGGTCGGCGATGGCCGGCAGGTCGCCGGCGCGTCCGGCACTCACCACGAAGTTGATCATGTTGATGGTCAGGGGGGACACCTTGTCGCCGAGGATGTCGGCGACGATGCCCTGCTTGCGCTCGATGGGAACGCGGCGGTCGGTGAGAGCGTCGCGCAGTTCGTTCGACGATTCGAACGACCGGGCGATCCGGAACAGCTCGTCACCGACGCGCGCCAGCTCGTCCTCGGCCTTGGCGAACTCGAGGATCGCCGCCGCGTAGCCGTCGATGCGGGCATCGGCAGTCACTAGCTCTTCATCCCCTCGAGGTCGGACATGTACTCCTCGAGCAACGCCTTTTGGGCCTTGGCGTCGATGGAGCCGACGACCACCTTCTGCGCCAGGTCGAGTGACAGGCTGGCGACCTCGTCGCGCAGCCCGGCGGTGACCCGATCGCGTTCGGCGGCGGCGTCTTCACGCGCCTTGGCGACGATGGCGGCCCCATCGGTCTTCGCCTTGGCCTCGATCTCCTGACGGAGGGCGTCGGCGGTCTGGCGGGCCTCATCGACGATGCGGGACGCTTCTTCCTTGGCGGTCGCCAGCTGCGCCTTGTAGTCCTGGAGGAGCTTCTCGGCCTCCTTCTTGGACTTCTCCGCCTCCTGCAGCTGGCCGGTGATGGCCTGCTGGCGAGCCTCCAGCATGCGGTTGACCGCGGGGAGTGCCCACTTCCACACGAACGCGAAGATGATGGCGAAGGCGAGGAGCCCGGCGATCAGCTCGGCGGTGGGCGGCAGCAACAGGTCGATGCCGGAGGGTTCGTGGTCGTCCACCGCCCCCTCGCCGAGGGCGAGGAGCGAGGGCGATGCAAAGACTCGAATCATGGTCGCACCTTCCTAAGCGATGAAGAACAGGACGAACCCGATCAGGGCCAGCGCCTCGGTAAAGGCGATCCCCAGGAACATCGTGGTCCGGGCGACGCCGGCGGCCTCGGGCTGGCGGACCATCGCCTGGATGGCGTTGCCCACCACGATGCCGATGCCGATGCCGGGGCCGATCGCCGCGAGCCCGTAGCCGATGAGCGCTATCGCTCCTTTGATCTCTTCCATTGTCTCTCTTTCCCTCCTCAGTGCTCCGGATGCACCGATGTCTGGATGTACACCGCCGACAGCAGCGTGAAGATGTAAGCCTGCAGCACCGCCACGACGAACTCGAAAACCCATATCCCCAGCCCGAAGACGAACCAGGGGATGCCGATCACCGATCGGATCCCGATGTCGCCCACGCTGGCGAAGAACAGCCACCCCGAGCCCAGTAGCAGCGCGAGCATGAGGTGGCCGGCGACCAGGTTGGCGAAGAGTCGAACGGCCAGCGTGATGGGCCGCAGGATGAACGTGGAAACGAACTCGATGAGTCCGACGAACCAGCGAAGGGCCACCGGAACGCTCTTGGGCCAGATGATCCCCCACAGGTAGGAGAGGCCGTTCTTGGAGAACCCGACCCCCACGAAGATCAGGTAGGTGAACACCGAGAGGATGAGGGGAATCGCCATACGCGAGGTGATCGGGAAGTTGATGAAGGGGGTCAACTCGAAGAGGTTGCCGACGAGGATGAAGAGGAATATGGACAGCAGGTAGGGGACGTACCTGACGCCGTCGGGGCCGATGGTGCCCTTGGCCACGTCGTCGCGCACGAAGCCGACCATGGCCTCCATGATCACCCCGAACTTGCCGGGGACGACCTTGGGCCGGCGGAACGCGATGTACAGGGAGACGACGACGATCAGGGCCGCCAGGAAGATGAGGAAGACGGTCCGGGTGAAGGCGAGCGGCCCGATCGTGAAGAGCGCCTCGGTGTACTCGAAGAGCTCGACCACGTTGTCCGGGCGGCAGATGATCTCGTTGGCGGTGTCGCATTCCAACGCCAGGATCAGGTTATCCACTCCAACTCCTTCTCTCCTCCCCGGGCGACCGCAGCCGCCTCCAGCGTCAACAGCACCAGGTAACTCGCCACCGCGGCGACCCCGAACGCCACGCGATCGATGTCGAACACCCGCGCCACCATCAGCATGACGACCGTGATGAGCACGAGGCGCAGCAGGAAGCCGAGGAGCGCGGCCGCATGATAGAGGGACAGGGAGATGCGTGCCGCCGCCGACAGCACCACCCCGGAGACGAGGAAGTTGGCGACCACGATGGCTACCCCGAAGCCGGCGGCGACGGCGCCGTCGGGCCCCCGCAGCGCCCAGGCGACGGCCATGGCCGCCGGGCCTACGACCACGGCGCGGCGCACCAGGTGACGGGCGAGCGTGGCCTCGACGTCAGCTCTCATCGTCTCGCGTCGCAATCTGCCACATCCTCCAGAAGCCGATCACCGATCCCCCGATGATCCCGATCACCACCAGGAGCGGGTACGTGCCCAGAGCCTTGTCGCCCAGAAACCCCAGCAGCATCCCGGCCATGATGGACCCGAAGAAGGCCGTGGAGTCGACGGTGGCCGCGGTGTGTTCGGCCACCCGCCGGTGAGCGGAGTCCTTCACCTGTGGGCTCCCCTCCGAGCCTCGCTTGTGATTTCCTTCACAATCTATCGCAGCGGGGTGTATGGCGCAACCGGCGGTCATACATGCCCCGGGAAACCCGGAGGATACGCCGGGAACGCCGCCGCCATCTCGGCGACCCTACCCCGCACCCCGTCCAGGGTGGCCGGGTCGTCGCGCCCCCGCAGGGCGGTGGCGAGGAGCCGACCCACCTCGGCGACCTCGGCCTCTTTCATCCCGCAGGGGGTGGCGGCGGGCAAACCGATGCGTAGCCCGGTGGCCCGATACGGCGGCCGCGGGTCGAACGGGATGGTGTTGAAGTTGAGCGTGATCCCCACCGTCTGCAGGAGGCGGGCGGCGTCACGGCCGGTGAGGTCCTCGTCGACGGAGCGCAGGTCGATGAGGAACAGGTGGTTGTCGGTGCCGCCCGACACCACCCGCAGCCCTTCGGCGGTCACCGCCTCGACCATGGCCCGGGCGTTGGCGACGATCTGGGCGGCGTAGTCGCGGTAGTCCTGGGTGGCGGCCTCGTGGAAGGCGACCGCCTTGGCGGCGATATGGTTGTTGATCGGCCCGCCCTGGACGTTGGGGAACACCCCCTTGTCGATTTCCGTGGCGTACTCCTCGGTGGACAGGATGAGCCCGCCCCGAGGACCGCGCATCGCCTTGTGGGTGGTGGCGGTGACCACGTCGGCGTGCGGTGTCGGGTTGGGGTTGGCTCCCCCGGCGATCAGCCCGATGATGTGGGCGGCGTCGACCACGAACAGCGCCCCCACCTCGTCGGCGACCTCGCGGAACGCCGCCCAGTCGATGATCCGCGAGTAGGCGGAGAACCCGGCGACGATCATCCGGGGCCGCTCCTTGCGGGCCAGTTCGGCCACCTCGTCCATGTCGATGACCTCGGTGTCGGGGTCGACCCCGTAGGAGACGAAGTCGAACAGCATCCCGGAGAAGTTGACCGGCGACCCATGGGTGAGGTGCCCACCCTGGTCGAGCTTCATCCCCATGATCTTGTCGCCCGGCTTGAGCAGCCCGAAGTAGACCGCCATGTTCGCCTGGGCACCCGAATGCGCCTGCACGTTGGCGTGGGCCGCGCCGAAGAGGGCCTTGGCCCGTTCGATGGCGAGGGACTCGACCTCGTCGATGACGGCGCAGCCCTCGTAGTACCGCTTGTCCGGATACCCCTCCGAGTACTTGTTGGTGAGGATCGACCCCGAGGCCTCCATGACGGCCCGAGAAACGAAGTTCTCCGACGCAATCAGGTGGATGTTGCTGCGCTGCCGATCCGCATCCTTGTTGATCAGCGCCTCG
>DATKBG010000128.1:0-6447 GCA_035514255.1 Acidimicrobiia bacterium | reverse complement strand
TCCTTCCGGGACATGGTGGTGGTCATGGGGCACTCCTTCGTGCGAGGGATCGGCCGAAGCAAAACACTACCGAGAGACAGTGGCCCGTCGCCAGGAACCAGTGAGGAGCTGACGCGTCGCGAGGCTCACGTAGTGTTTGCCCTCCCCCCTCCCCGCCGCTCGCTCCGCTCCCGGCGGTACTCCCCCCTTCGGGGGGAGGGACCGCCGAAGTCCCTCCCGCGCGGTCCCCTCCCCTGTAGGGGGAGGTGGCAGCGGCCGAAGGTCGCTGACGGAGGGGGAGGGCTGACGCGTCGCGAGGCCCACGTAGTGTTCGCCCTCCCTTCTCGTCCCTGGCCCCTCGCTCCTGGCCCCTCGCTACTCGCTACTCTCCCCCTTGCCGGTGTTTGCACCGGTGATGCTTTGGACAGCGAAGCCGGTTGGAATCCGGCACTGTCCCGCAACCGTGAAGCCCTTCGGGGACGAGTCGGGTCGCCTGCCAGAGCGTCGGTTTGGACGCCTTCGGAGGAAGGGTGGCCAGCCTTCACCGGCTCCACGGCTTCCTCCTCGAAACTCGAGGAGGTCTTCATGTTCAGGCGCATTGCGCTCCCAGTAACGCTCGCTCTGGTCGTTGCCGCCTGTGGTGGCGGCACCGGGGCCGACACGACCACCACGACGGTTGGTTCGATCGCGGCGGCGTATCCCGTCGAGGTCGCTGGCGTCACCATCCCGGCCCGTCCGGAGCGGATTCTGTCGGGCTCGGCGACTCACACCGAGATCCTGTTCGCCCTTGGCGCCGGCGATCAGGTCGCCGCGGTCGACCTGTGGTCCGACTTTCCGCCGGAGATAGCCGACCTCCCGCGCTTCGACGCATTCGAGGCCAGCGTCGAGGCGATCGCCGACCTGGACCCTGATCTGGTGATCCTCACCTTCGACCCCGGTGTCGTCGACGGTCTCGCCGCCCTCGGCATCCCGGTGCTGGTGCTCGACGCCCCAACGGATCTCGAAGGCGTATTCGCCCAGTACGCCGACCTCGCCGTCGCCATCGATCGGGTAGATGAGGCTGCCGACCTGATCGCCGGGATGCGGGACGAGATCGATGACATCATCGCCTCCCTGCCGCAGACCCTGCTCGATTCGACCTACTACCACGAGCTGGACCCGTCGTTCTACAGCGTCACGTCGGATACGTTCCTCGGCAGCGTGTACGGGATGCTCGGCCTGACGAGCATCGCCGACGGGACCGGTGAGAGCGGGTACCCGCAACTCTCTCCTGAATTCGTGATCGACTCGGATCCAGACTTCGTCTTCCTGGCTCACACGGCCTGGTCGGGGGACTCGCCCGACTCGGTGGCACAGCGCCCGGGTTGGGAGTCGCTCTCGGCCGTCGTGGGCGACCGAGTGGTGGCGGTGGATGAGGGCCTGTCGTCTCGATGGGGTCCGCGCATCGTCGAGTACATGCGCTCCATCGCCGACGTCGTCCTCGGGGTGGCTGTCCCCTGATCGCCGACAAGACTCCGGGACGGTCGGTCGGTCCGCTGGCGGTGGTCGTCGCCGGTATGGTGCTGATCGGCGCGGCCATCGTCGGTGTCCTCATCGGACCCGCCCGCATCGATGCGGGCCCGGTACTGGCCGAGGTGTTTGGACGCCTACCGTTCCTCGACTTCGACTCGGGTCTGGATGCTCGGCAGACGGCGATCATCTGGGAGCTTCGGATGCCCCGGGTGGTACTCGGCGCCCTGGTCGGCTCGATGCTGTCGGTGGCGGGAGCGGCTTACCAGGGGGTGTTCCGCAACCCGCTGGCCGACCCATACCTGCTCGGCGTCGCCGCCGGGGCCGGCCTGGGAGCGACGGTGGCGATCGTGTCGGTTGGTTCGAGTTCGGCCGTGGTGCCGCTGGCTGCCTTCGCCGGTGGTTGCGCGGCTGTCATCGCTGCATACGCCCTGGGTTCGGCCGCCGGGGGGCGGCGCACCGGCCTGCACCTGATTCTCGCCGGCGTCGCTGTGGCTTCGTTCTTTACCGCCATCCAGACCTTTGTTCAGCAGCGCAACACCGACGTGATCCGGGAGGTTTACTCGTGGCTGCTGGGTCGGCTGGTCACGGCCGGGTGGGGTGAGGTGATGTCAATCCTCCCGTACGCGGTGGTCTCGGCGGTCGTGCTCCTCGCCCACCGGCGGCTGCTCGACGTGCTGTCGGTCGGTGAAGAAGAGGCGCGTGCCCTCGGGGTCCGTCCGGAGCGGGTCCGCACCGCGGTGGTGATCGCCGCCACGATGGGAACCGCAGCCGCGGTGTCGGTCAGCGGTCTCATCGGCTTCGTAGGGATCGTCGTACCGCACGCGGTACGGCTTCTCGTGGGTGTGTCCTATCGGGCGATCCTCCCCCTGTCGTTGCTCATCGGCGCCGCCTTCTTGGTCATCGCCGACGTGATTGCCCGCACTGCTCTGTCGGGATCGGAGATCCCGATCGGGGTGGTCACGGCCTTCGTCGGCGGGCCGTTCTTCTTGATCGTGCTGCGGACTTCACGGGTGGGTTTCCGATGAGTCGCCTCACGGCAAGGGGCGTGGTGGTGCGCTACAACGGGAGAACCGCGGTGCGCGGGGTCGATCTCGAGGTGGCGGCGGGGGAGTGGGTCACGATCATCGGTCCCAACGGCGCCGGTAAGAGCTCGCTGCTGCGGGCGCTGGCCGGCGTGATCCCGCACCAGGGGTCCATTCGGATCGGCGACAGCGAACTGTCGTCGCTGCGGCGCCGGCAGGTGGCCCAGATGGTGGCCGTGGTCCCGCAGCATCCCGAACGGCCCGACGGGATGCGTGTCGCCGACTACGCACTTCTCGGACGGAGCCCCCACCTGTCATATCTCGCGGTCGAGACCGACGCCGACCGGGACCTGGTTACCGGGGTGCTGGAGCGGCTCGATGCCACCGACCTGGCCGATCGGCGTCTCGGCACGCTGTCGGGCGGCGAGTGGCAGCGCGTGGTGCTGGCACGCGCCCTGGTGCAGGAGCCCGAGGTCTTGCTCCTCGACGAGCCCACGACCTCCCTGGACGTGGGCCACGCCCAGCAGGTGTTCGATCTGGTGGAGGATCTGCGTCTCGAGCGGGGAATCTCCGTGCTCGCCGCCATTCACGACCTGACCATGGCCGGGCAGTACTCGGACCGGTTGGTGTGCATGGATGGGGGCATGGTGGTCGCCGACGGCCCGCCGCGATCGGTGCTGACCGAGGAGATCCTGATGCGATTCTCCGGGGCGAGGGTGACGGTGGTCGACGGTCCGGGCGGTGAGGTCATCGTGGCGCCGCGCCGCCGCTTCTGAGTCGATGGGCGGGTTGTTGACGGGTTGACCTAGGCTCCCTGGTCGTGCTTGAGCGTGCCCGACGAATCCTTGCCCTGCTCGCGGTGATCTCCTCTCTGAGCCCGGGTGCGGCCCTGGCCTACGCCGAGGACGAGCCGGTTCCGGATCCCCCTCATCTGGCCGAACTGGTTGAGGAGGTCCGGAGGATGATCGACGCGGTTACACAGACAGCCACACTGCCCGAAGAGGATGCGTCGGCGCGGGTCGAGTGGTTGGCGGCCCGGATCGACGGCTTCGTCGGATCGAGCCGGGTGGCGGCGGCCCAGCGTGCCGCGTTCAACCTGCCGACGCTTCCTCTGCCTCCGACCCACGAACTCGTGGCATCGGGGCCTTCGATGATTCTCGACCTGGTGACCCCTGGCTCGAGTCGATCCCGAACCGTGGACGAGGTGTTCGGCGACTGGTCCAGGGTCGTGGCATTGCTGGGTGAATTGCGGTCGCTGGTCGCCGACCGTGCCCCGGTTCGGGTGTGTCCGGTACCGGGAGGATGGGAGTTCGAGGACGATTGGCACGACGCCCGGCCGTGGGGCAGGGTCCACAAGGGCACCGACTTCCACGCACCGCTTGGCACCCCATTGGTGGCAATCGAGGCAGGCACGGTGCTCCAGGCGAACTGGCACTGGGCCGGAGGCCGCCAGATCTACATCCGTGCCGACTCGACCGGTGACGTCTACTACTACGCCCACCTCGACGACTGGGAGGACTGGATCTGGACCGGTACCCGGGTCGAGGCAGGGGACGTGATCGGGACCCTCGGCGGGTCGGGCAACGCCACCACCCCGCACCTGCACTTCGGGTGGATGCCGGGTTCCGGGTCGATCGATCTGGACAGCCTGCAGAACCCGTACCGGCTGCTCGTAGAGCTCTGCGTCTGACCTCAGCCGGAGACCGCGTCGAGGAGCCCGGGTGACGCCGATCCGTGGCCTGCTCCGGCGATCGGGGTGATCGAGATCACTTCGTCGTAGGCAGCCCCCACATCTGTGCCCTCTAGAGACGCCCCGTCGAAGTCGAGGCCCCCGTGGGCGTGTGTGAACGATCCGTTGCCGTCCCCGGCGAACAGACCCCGGTAGCGCACGGGCGCCACGGTGGTAATCCGGCGCTCGGTACGCGGCGAGGCCGTGTCGGGGAGGCCGACGTTGAGGATATCCCCGGGCCGGGCAGCGGTGAGTGCCTGCTCGGCGATATCGGCGGCGACGGCGGCCAGTCGCTGCCACATGGGCGCCGCTGACGGGGAGACGGCGTCGCGTTTCCAGTCGTTCCAGGGCACCACCATGGACCCGGCGGAGAAAGCGATGGCGGGTACCAGTGCGACACCGGCCTCGAGGGCGGCGCCGGCGGTGCCACTCGACTGCAGATAGGCGGCCCCGTGGTTGTAGCCGACGTTGATTCCGGAAACCACGAGATCGGGTTCGTCGGGAAACAGCGTGTGGACACCCAACTGCACGCAGTCTGCCGGGTACCCCGAGCAGGCGTACACGGTGAACCCATCGCGGTCGACCCGCTCCACGGTCACCGTCTCGTACCTGGTGATGGCCTTTCCCACCCACGACCGCTCGCGGTCGGGGACCACCACCCGCACCTCGGCGATGTCGGACAGGCTGTGGGCGAAGTGCAGCAACCCGGGGGCGTCGATGCCGTCGTCGTTGGTGAGCAGGATTCGAGACATTGCAGCGGGACGGTAACGGGAACCGGCCCTCTCAGTGGCTCAGGCCACCCGGCCGACCCGGCTGTCGTCGACCGGAACCCGCTCGACTGATGGCATCGACTCGACCGACGCAGGCGACTCGGGCTCGGCGAGCGACAGGTGTGCCGACATGCGAGCGGTGGCCGGCAGTACCCGGGTGCTGAAGTTCCCGACTCCCTCGTTGTATGCCCGGACGGCGGTCTCCAGGGCCCGTCCCATCTTCGACAGGTGGTCGGTGTGCTTGCCAAGGGTGTCGAGCAGCCGCTTGGTGTCCCCGAGGATGTCGAGCATCGCCTCGTGACGGTTGCTGTCGAGGGCATGCTGCTTGACGATGGCCAGGACCAGACCGAGAGTGGACGGCGAGGCGGGGTGGATACCGAGGCGGTGCAGGTCGGCAGCCAGGTCGGGGCTGTGGTCGATGGCCGCCTCCCAGGCACCGTCGACCGGCAGGTACATGACGACCGGGGCGAAGGCCGCGTCGAGGGCGGCGGCGTAGTCACGGGTCGCCAGGTCGGTCGCGTGCCGGCGCACCGTGGCGACATGGCGCTTGATGGCAGCCTGGCGCGTGGCGTCGGTGTCCGCCTCGAACGCCGCCTTGAGGTCGTCGAGCGGTGCCTTGGCATCGATGACGACGCGGCCCCCACCTCCGAGGTCGACGACGACGTCGGGGCGGGACCCATTGGGTAGACGCTTCTGCGTGTCGAAGTCGACCAGATGGACCAAACCGGAGTTCTCGAGGAGCCGGCGGAGCGTGACCTCACCCCACGAGCCACGCCTTCCCGTGTTCTGGGTGAGCAGGTCGAGCACCGAACGCACCGAACGCTGGTCGGTCGACGCCTGATCGATGCCCGCCCGAACCAACCCCTCCAGACCGCCGAGACGGTGGCGCAAGTCGCGCAGTTCATCGGTCGGGTCGGCGACGGTCGGGGTGTGGCGACGCATGACGGTGACGACCACCGCAGCGACGACGAATCCGACGATGGTGGCCGAGATGATGGCTACGACGATGTTCATGGTGGCGTCCTCCGGTTGCCTGTGTGGGAACCGTATGCGGCGGGTGTGACAGATTGCGCCGCGGTAGCATCGCGGCCATGACCGACTCGGGTTTTGTCGCCGTCCCCGGCGGTTCGCTGTATTACGAGGTCGACGGCGACGGTCCCCCGCTGCTCTTGATCCACGCCGGGATTGCCAACCTGAGGATGTGGGATCCCCAGGTACCCACCCTCGCCGCTTCCCACCGGGTGATCCGCTACGACACCCGGGGCTTCGGGCGAACCGAGTCGGAGGCCGTCGAGTTCTCCAACCGCGCCGATGCCATCGCCGTACTCGATCACCTCGGCGTTTCGAGTGCGACCGTGGTGGGTGCCTCGCGGGGCGGGATGATCGCCCTCGATCTGGCGCTGGAAAGTCCCGATCGCGTCGACGCCCTCGTTGT
>DATKBG010000127.1:0-6710 GCA_035514255.1 Acidimicrobiia bacterium | reverse complement strand
TGCGTAAACGGCCGACACTCGGCCCCATCCCACAACCAGATCTGGCGGTCGTAACGGTCGTCCTCGAAGTTCATCCGGGACACGGCGAAGGCGATGCGCACGCCATCCGGGTTCAGGACTGCGTCCGACAGGGTGGAAAATCGGGTCAGGTCGTCAGGACGCATCGGCGGCGAGGCTAACCAGTTCCGATGGACGAGGTACGAGGGACGAGGACGAGAAGGCTCGAGATGCGCCGCATGCGCGATACTCGCTACTCGCTACTCGCTACTGGAGACCGGATGCGTCGCCTCATCGCCTCTTCCCTGGGCATGGGACTGATCCCTCGTCGCCTCTGGGGTTCGGACGCGGGTGCCGGCACCTTTGGCGCCGCCCTCGGCGTCGGGATCGCCGGGTGCCTCCTGTGGCTCCAGGCCCCATGGTGGGTGTCATTGGCCGTTGCCGCCGCGGTCACCGCTCTCGCCCTGTGGGCAGCGATCCCGTTCGCCGATGGGGATCCGGGCTGGGTGTCGATCGACGAGACCGCAGGCTCCCTCATCGCCGTGATCGGACTCGGAGGCATCCCGTGGGCGGTAGCGCTGGTAGTGGCCCGACTAGCCGACATCTTCAAGGTGCTGCCGGGCGTCCGCGCCGCCGAGCGGCTCCCGGGAACGGTCGGGATCACCGCCGACGACGCCCTCGCCGGCCTCTACGGGCTGGCGGTCGGGTGGGCGCTCACGGCTCTGCTGTGAGGGGGTGCGCGAAGGCTCGCCCCCTGAGTCAGCGGAGGTTGAAGTACCAGAGCCAGACGGCGACGCACAGGATCCCGCCGATCACCGCCGCCCTCACGGCGTGCTTGAGGATGCCCAACACGAAGATGGCGGCGGTGACGATTCCGACGCCGATGAGGAGTCGCTGCAGCTCGGGATTGGCGCGTACCTGATCGGTGATCTCCCCGGCGCGTGACACCCCGGCGACGAGGAGTCCCGAGCTGGCTCCGATGGCAAGACGAATGGCGAGCACCGGCCGAGGCTAGGACCGAGACACCCGATTTCAGGGCTTTTCGACCTTCATGCGCAGTTCTAACGCGACCGTATGCTGAGCGGCGATGACCTCCCGCCTGGCACGGTTTGACCAACCACCGTTACGGCGATCCCCCCGGCCTCTCGTCGCCGCCATCCTCTCTGCCCTCATCCCGGGTGCAGGGCAGTGGTACGCAGGATACCGACGACGGGCATGGGGCTACCTGGCCGTGACCGCCCTGGTCGTCGTACCCGCCACCATCCTGGCGCTCCTGATCTTCGTGGTCGGTGTCGGTCTCGTTCTCGATCTGTCACGACCGTTCTTCCGCAACCCGGACCTGCTACTCGTCGTGCTCGTGGTCAACATCGTGCTCCTCATGTTCCGGGCAGCCGCGGTGGTAGATGCGTACGCGCTGGCCAGGGAGCAGACACCCCGCCACCCGGGAATCGCCGCTGGCGCACTGATGGCCGGGGCCGTGGCCGTGATCCTGGTCTTCACTACCATGCCCCACGCCTGGGCGAGCCAGCAAAGCCTCGCGCTCCACGACCTGCTGACCTACGACTTCGTCACCGATCCCGACCAGCCGGCGACCACGTCGACAGCACCTCCGACCACGGTTCCTGAAACCTCGACCACATCGACCACCCTTCCACCCGAGACGCCGACCACGACCGAGCCCGGGCCTTTCGCCGATAGCGATCGGGTCAACATCCTGCTGATGGGGAGCGACGCCGGCCTCGGCCGACGGGGCGATCGCACCGACACCATGATCGTGGTGTCGATCGACCCCCGAACCGGCCACGCCGCCATGTTCGGGATCCCCCGCAACATCATTCACCTCCCGATCCCCCCGGAGCACCCGGCAGCCTTGCGGTGGCCCGGCGGCCTCTTCGGCAATCCCGACCACCTGGCGTGGGCCGTCTACGCCTGGGGCCGCGACAACCCTGACCTGTTCGATCTCCCCAACGCCGGGGGCGAGGCCTCGAAGGTGATCCTGGGGAATCTGCTCGGGCTCGAGATCGACTACTTCGCCCTCGTCAACCTGCAGGGGTTCGTCGACATGATCGATGCCCTCGGGGGTGTCGACATCACGGTCACCCGGTCCATGCGCGACGACCACTACCCCCACCCCGACGGCACCTACGTCACCCTGGTCTTCAACCCGGGCACCTATCACATGGACGGGCGGGAGGCGCTCGCCTTCGCCAGGACCCGCCGGCAATCGGACGACTACGACCGGATGGCCCGGCAGCGGTGCGTCCTGGAGGCGATGGCCCGCACCGCCGACCCGGTCTCGCTGCTGCGGGCGTTCCCGTCACTGGTTCCTGCCATCCAGCGGAACGTGCTCACCGACATCCCGATGGCGATGATCCCCGACTTCATCAAGCTGGTTGGGAAGGTCGACACCTCGCGGATGGTCTCGCTGCGGATCATGCCCGGCGCCCCGGATCTGGCTGGCACCGGCCTGTCCTATCTCTCCCACACCATCGAGGGCTACGGCGTCCCGAACGTCGACCTCATCCGACTCCGAGTCGACATAGCCATCAATCAGCCCCCAGAGGTCTCGTTACCGCTCCTCGGCGTGGATCCCCTGTCGAGTGTGTGTGGGATCAGCGAGTGAGCCGCGGAGCGGCTCGTATTTGGTATTTGGTAATTGGTATTTCGTGCGCCATACCAAGTACCAAGTACCAAGCCCAGGGCGACGCTCAGCGTGACGATCGCCGACGGCTAACCACTCGTGGCTGCGAAGTCACGGCACTTGAGCGCCCGCGCCAGGTCGTCGTCGGCTTCGGTAAGCATTCGCCGCAGCATCGAACCGAGGTCGTCGCGTTCTAGGACGCCAGCGATGTGGTGCTGTATGCCTTCGTCGACCCGGTGACCGGGGAAGGTGGTCCGGAAGTAGGCGCGAGCGGCTTCGGGCCCCCGCTCGGCAAAGGTGCCGGGCAGGTCCTCGAAGAACGGGCCGACGAACCCCTCGAGCAGATCGCGCTGCGAACGCTGCCAGAACCCCCCCGCTGCGGCGCTCGCCAGCTGCAGCGAGGCGTATCCGTCGTTGTGAAGCCGCTGCCAGACGTCTGCCTTCGATCCAGCATCGGGTTTGGCCGCCTCCGCGGCAGCCATCGCCCGGTCACCTCGGTCCGACGGGTCCCTCTCGCGCTCCGCGGCGAGGCGTTCGGCAGCGCCGTCGAGTCCCAGGGCCGACCAGCGCACCGCCACCGACCATCGCATCTCCTGATCCACGCTCAGCCCCTTGGGCGGGTCGTCCACGATCTCGGCGGCCCGCCGAGCGTCGGCCTCCGAGTAGGCCAGCGAGATGAGGGCGCGAGCCCACAGGACAGCGCGGTCGGTGCCGAGGGAGCGCTGCATGGCGTCGTCGGCGAAGGCCACGAACCGGGCGGCGCTCTCGTCGATCTGATCCTCGGGCACGAACCGACCGATCGTCGCCGCGGCCGTCGCCGTCACCATCTGCACGATGGCGAGCGACTCCTCGTCGCCGAGATGCTCGGTGATCAGATCCATGTAGTCGAGTGAGGACAGCCGCTGGTCTCGCACGGCACCCCACAGCGTGGCCCACAGTTGGTGGCGGAGTAGGGCGCTGTCGAAGCCGCTCAGGTGCGCCTTGGCGTACTCGATCGTCACCGGGTCCAGGTGCAGACGGGCGTAGGCGTGGTCGTCGGCGTTCGGGTAGGCGAAGACGGGTGTCGGCAGGCCGACGGCTTCGGCGATGTCGGCGGACGGCCCATCGATCTGGACGCGCAGAACGCGCTCATTCCCGTCGGCGTCGATGAGCAGCAGCCCGGTGGTGTGGGGACGCAGGGTGGGATGATCGTCCGGCGCCCTCTGGGTCATCGTCATCGACGTGACCACCCCGTCCTCCTCCTCCCACGAGACTGAGAGCGTGTTCAGCGACGGGGTGCGCAGCCAGGGCTCCGACCACGCCAGCAGGTCCACACCACTCCCCTCCTGGAGGGCCCGCAGGAAGTCAGCGAGCGTGGCGTTGCCGAACCGGTGGCGGGCGAAGTAGGTGCGCAGACCGTCGCGGAATGCGTCCTCCCCGATCGTATAGACGAGCTGCCGGAGCACCGAGGCGCCCTTGCCGTAAGTGATCCCGTCGAAGTTGAGGAAGGTCTCATCGGTGGACGGCACCTCATCGGCGATCCGATGGGTCGTGGGCAGGTGATCCTCCCGGTATGCCCACACCTTCATCCGGAAGTTGAAGTCCAGCCAGATCGTCGAGTACTGCCCGTCGAACGAGTCGAGGGCCAGGTAGGCGACGTAGGAAGCGAACGACTCGTTGAGCCACAGGTCGTTCCACCACTTGAGGGTCACCAGGTCGCCGAACCACATGTGGGCGAGCTCGTGCATGAAGTACTCGGCACGACGGACCAGCTGGTCGTCGGTCGGCGGGTCGCGGAACACGACGGTGTCGGTATAGGTGATGTTGGCCACATTCTCCATGCCACCCCAGTTGAACTCGGGCACGAACACCTGGTCGTACTTGCCGAAGGGATAGGGCTCGGCGAACAACTCCCCGAAGAAGTCGATGCCCTGCTTGGTGAGGGCGAACAGCGGATCCGAGTCGAGGTAGGGCATCAGCGACTTGCGAGCGTGCAGACCGAGTCGGATGCCATGGTGCTCGTCGTACACCGAGCCGTAGTCGCCGGCCACCACCGACAGCAGGTACGTCGAGAAGGGCACGGTCCGCTCGAAAACGCGACGCGAGCGACCGTCGGGTGTGTCCTCTCGGTCCAGTTCCTTGCCTGCGGTGGTCACGAGCCAGGCCGCGGGGGCGGTCACCGTCAGCTCGTACGTGGCCTTGAGGTCGGGCTGGTCGAAGCACGGCAGGAGCCGATGAGCGGAGTAGGGCTCGAACTGCGTATAGAGGTACTCGGACCCGTCCGCAGGGTCGACGAACTGGTGGAATCCCTCGCCGGTGTGGTCGTAGGCCCGCTCATACGAGATGTGGACGGTGGTGGCCTCCTGGAGGGCGGCCGCGGGGAGGAAGATCCGGGAGCCATTCCAGTCGGGCTCGACCGGCGCCCCGTTGATCTCCATAAGGTCGATCGTGCCGCCCACCCACTCGAGGAAGGTGTCGCCGCCGCGATGACGAAACGAGATGGTGACATCACCGCGGAAAGTCTTCGCCCCGGCCTCGAGGTCGAGGTCGAGCACATAGGCGATGTCGGAGACCGTACCGGCGCGAGCCTCGGCTTCGGCCTGAGTGAGACGGTCGGGTGCGGCGTCAGACAAACGATCCTCCATGGGAACTTGCGGGAAGGTCTTTCTACCAGAGAAGCGCGATGCGCTATTCGCTATTCGCTAGTCGCTATTCGCAAGAAGCAATCCGGGTTTGGGTCGGGTCTTGCGAATCGCGAATTGCGACTCGCGAACCGCGCCCTCTCACACCTCCACCATCTCGCGCAGCAGGGACTCCATCGTTTCGGGGAGGCCCTCCTCGAGAGGGCGGGGATCCCACCCCAGTTCACGGCGCGCCTTCTCGTCGCTCCCGAGATAGGTGACGCCGGTTGCCAGCCGGGTGCGCTCGGCGATGGGTCGAAGGCGCGGAAGCGCCCGGGACAGCCCCCCGAGGGTCGTCGCGGGCACCCACGACATCCAGGTAGGCACCGACACCGGCGCACCGATCCGATCTACCAGCGCGCCAGCGAGGGTGAGGACGTCACGAACGCTCCGGGGTTCGCCGCCGACGATATAGCTCTCTCCCAGGGTGCCCCGCTCCATGGCCACCACATGGATCCGCGCCATGTCCTCCACGTGGGCCCAACAGTAGGCGGTGTCCCCGTTGAGGAACCACACCCGGCCGCGCAGGTAGCGAGCCAGGACCGATGCCATCCGGCTGGAATCGTGCGGGCCATAGACCGCTCCGGGGAGGAGCGCGATGACCGGCGCCCCAGACTCCATCTCCCGCTGTACCACCTCATGGAAGGTGCGCGCCTTTATCCGGTCGTAGTCAGTGAGGTGCCTACCCGTGTGACGGTACGCCTCGTCGACGAGGACTCCCCTGGTGTCGGAGCAAACGGCGAGCGTGCCCGTGTAGACGACACGGGGGACCCCGGCCCAGCGCGCTGCCGAAAGCACGTTGCGGGTGCCATCCACGTTGATCGTCTCGGCGGTGCGTCGGTCGTGGAATCCGATGCGGTGACCGGCGACATGGAACACACCATCGACACCGTGCATCGCCCGGCGCAACGAAGTTTCATCCGTGACCGATCCGATGGCCGGCCAGACGCCTCTCGCGGCGAGTTCGGCCGCATCCGCCCGCGTTGGGACCAGGGCGGTCACATCGTGACCCAGCCGAAGGAGGTCGGCGGTCACGTACCCGCCCAGATAACCGGTCACCCCGGTCACGAGATAGTGCATATGGCGAGGTTACCGGTTGCCAGTTGCTGAGGGGCGAGGGGTCAAAGGGCGAGGGGCGAGGGATGAGGGACGAGGGGGCTGTGGCTCAGAGGCCCACGACCTCGCTGGTGAGCCGGTCGACCACGAGCGCGCCGGAAGACTCGAGTGCCGGTCGCAGAGCTTCGTCACGGACGACGGCGACCACCCGGGCTCCGGCGGCGAGGCCGGCGGCCACTCCCGCCGGGCTGTCCTCGACCACCACACAGGCGGCGGGTTCGACGCCGAGCCCTTCGGCGGCAAGTACGTAGGCGTCGGGCGCCGGCTTGCCGTGCTGCACGTCGTCGCCGGAGACC
>DATKBG010000126.1:0-3104 GCA_035514255.1 Acidimicrobiia bacterium | reverse complement strand
GAGGGAGGGACCGCAAGAGAGCGCCGCTCATCCCCGCACACTCGCTACTCGCTACTGGCTACTCGCTACTCGCTACTCCTGCTTGGCTCGGCGCCATTGGAGGTAGGCGTCGACGAAGGGGTCGAGGTCTCCGTCGAGGACGCCCTGAATGTTGCCCACCTCCAGATCGGTGCGAAGATCCTTGACCAGTTGGTAGGGCTGAAGGACGTACGACCTGATCTGCCGTCCCCATGCCGCCTCACCCTGCTCGCCCCTGATCTCGTCGAGATGCTCCAACTGCTCCCGGCGCTGCCGTTCGGCCAGCTTGGCCGCCAGCAGCGCCATGGCCCGGTTCTTGTTCTGCAACTGGGAACGCTCGGCCTGGCAAGCAGCCACGATCCCGGTCGGGAGATGGGTGATCCGCACCGCCGAATCGGTCACATTGACGTGCTGGCCACCGGCACCGGATGATCGGAAGGTGTCGATGCGGAGATCTTCCTCGTCGATTTCGACCTTCCCGACCTCCACCTCGGGAATCACATCGACGCCGGCGAACGACGTGTGGCGGCGGGAGGCCGAGTCGAAAGGGCTGATGCGCACCAGTCGATGCACCCCCCGCTCGCCCTCCAGGACGCCATACGGGCGCTCGCCGCGGACCGTCACCGTCGCCGACCGGATACCGGCCTCCTCGGCCTCGGACACCTCATCGACCTCCACACTCATCCCCTTGCGCTCCAAGTATCGGAGGTACATGCGAAGCAGCATCTCAGCCCAGTCGGCGGCATCCACACCGCCGGCACCGGCATGCACGCTGAGAATCGCCGCAGCCTCGTCGTAGTCGCCGAAGAACAAGGTCTCACGCTCGATGACCGCCAACTCGGACTCCATGGATGCGAGATCCGCCGCCACCTCGGACGCATCAGGGCTGTCGCTGTCGACGAGATCCAGCAGTTCCGCAGCGTCGTCGAGAGCCGCCGACATACGGGCCACTCGATCCACGATGCCCTCGTACCGGGCGAGCCTGCGGGTCACTTCCTGGGCACGGAGGTTGTCGGACCACAGGTCCGGATCGGCGGCCTCTTCTCTCAGTTGCGGGAGCGCAGCTTCCTTGCCTGCGACGTCAAAGGAACCTCCTGGAGTCGTCGAGGCGCGAACGAAGCGAAGCGATGAGGGCGCGAGGGTCGTCCATGGTTTCGGAGGCTAATGCCTCCAGGTCCAGCTGACAGCCAACAGCTCACAGCCAGAGGCGGATCGACTCTCTCCCCCCGAAGGAGGAGTACCGCCGGGAGCGAAGCGAGCGGCGGGGAGGGGGAGGGCTGACGCGCAGCGAGGCTGGCGCCGCCTCTGGCTGTCGGCTGTGAGCTGTGAGCCGTCGGCCGCAGGCGGGCGACCGCGGTGGCTACGCCACCGCTCCGTGGCACTTCTTGTACTTCTTGCCGCTGCCGCACGGGCAGGGATCGTTGCGGCCCACCTTTTCGCCGGTCGACACCGGCTGGCCGGGTTGAGGCGTTGCGCCACCGCCCGCCGGAGCCGGACCCAGTTTGACGCTGGGCTCCCGGACGCGCCGCTGCTCGGTGACCGGCTCGGCGTGCATGATCACCCGGACCGAGTCCTCCTTGATGGAGTCGACCATGGCGGCGAACATGTCGTAGCCCTCGCGCTGGTACTCCACCAACGGGTCGCGCTGACCCATCGCGCGCAACCCCACGCCCGATCGCAGGTAGTCCATCTCGGCGAGGTGCTCGCGCCACTTGGTGTCGACCAGCTGGAGGACCACCTGGCGCTCCAACACCCGCACCTTCTCCGGTCCGAACGTCTCGGCACGCTTCGTGTACAGGTCCTGACCCATCCCGGCGATTCGCTCGGCCACGCTGACCACGCCGTCGGCGTCGCCGACCAGCGTCTCGGGACTCTCACTGAACGGAATTACCTGCGTCACCCGCTGGTGCAGCAACTCGAGGTCCCACTCCCGTGGCGCCACCTCGTCGCTGATGATCTCGCCGACGGCACCCTCCACGGCCTCATCCAGCCAGCCGCGGATGAGCGACTCGATGTCGTCACCCATCAGCACCCGCTGACGCCACTCGTAGATGACGGAACGCTGCTTGTTCATCACCTCGTCGTACTTGAGCACGTTCTTGCGGATCTCGAAGTTCTGCGACTCCACCTGCCGCTGCGCTCGCTCGATCGCCTTGGTCACCATGTTGTGCTCGATGGGTACGTCTTCGGGCAACTTGAAGCGGCGCATCACCGCCTGGATCCTCTCCCAGGCAAAGCGGCGCATGAGGTCGTCCTCGAGGGACAGATAGAACCGGGACTCACCAGGATCGCCCTGCCGGCCGGACCGACCCCGGAGCTGATTGTCGATACGCCGGGACTCATGGCGTTCGGTTCCCAGGACGTACAGCCCGCCCAACTCGACCACCTTGTCGTGCTCGGCCTTGCGCTCGGCGGCGAAACGGCTCACCTCCTTGGCGAAGGCCTCCTCGAACCCCTCGTCGGAGGACTCGATGGCCCTCTTACGCAGCTCCATGCGGGCCATCTCGTCGGGATTGCCACCGAGTTTGATGTCGACGCCTCGTCCGGCCATGTTGGTGGCGACGGTCACCGCGCCGATCCGGCCGGCCTGGGCGATGATCGCCGCCTCCCGTTCGTGGTTCTTGGCGTTGAGCACCTCGTGGTCGACGCCCCGCTTGCGCAGCACGTTGGACAGTCGTTCGGACTTCTCGATCGACACGGTGCCGATGAGGATCGGCTGGCCGGCGGCATGGCGTTCCACGATGTCCTCGGTGAGGGCGTTGAATTTGGAGTCCTCGGTCATGTAGATGAGGTCGGCCTCGTCGGCGCGGGCCACCGGCATGTTGGTGGGAACCTCGACCACGTCCAGCTTGTAGATCTCGCTGAACTCGGCGGCCTCGGTGGAGGCGGTACCGGTCATGCCACCGAGCTTCTCGTAGAGCCGGAAGTAGTTCTGGAGGGTGATCGTGGCGAGGGTCTGGTTCTCCTCTTTGATCCGCACACCTTCCTTGGCCTCGATCGCCTGATGGATGCCCTCGCTGTAGCGGCGGCCCTCCAGGATGCGACCGGTGAACTCGTCGACGATTTTGATCTCGCCGTTGGCCACC
>DATKBG010000125.1:0-4660 GCA_035514255.1 Acidimicrobiia bacterium | reverse complement strand
TCGGACACCTGTGGGATCACCTGCGCGACGGTTTCCCCCTGCGAGTCACCTACCGCGTGGAGGACGGCGCGAACGTGGTGATTCTCTTGGAGGACGGCGAGTAGGCGGCTTTCGGCGCCGCGATTCGCAGTTCGCGATTCGCTGTTTGCCAGAGGATCGATCTGCCTCGCGGCTCGGTCGCCTACGTCTTGCGAACCGCCAATAGCGAATAGCGAATCGCGACTACCTCTTCGGCTCCCGAGCCGCTATCGCCGCGGCGCCGAAGAGGATCAGGGCCGCTGCCGCGCTGAATCCGATGAGGGCGGTGAGGTGGCTGACGCCCAGCAGGAAGCGGCTGAAGGCGAACGCCCCGGCGGCGAGTGCGATCAGTGCCGCCATGGGGATGCCGACGGCTGGCGCCGCCTCCCGGAGGAAGGCAGCGAAACTGGTGGGCCACGCTTCGCCCTCGAAGCCGAACATGGACGGCCGTGACATGCGCTCCACGGATGCAGCGACGACGAGCCCGGTGGCGGCGCCAGCGATGACGGCGACCAGGCCAGCTCGGAACACCGTCAGGGTCACCGTTCCGTCGAGGATGGAGGTGGCGGTGGCACCGATCGCCGCCCGGGACGCAGCGAAGGCGGCGATCGCTCCGGTGACGGCACCGAGGCTGATGAGCGTCCCGATCGGGTAGCGGCGCTCCCGGGGCAAGCCGAGGCGTCCTACGCCGTAGCCGAGACCGGCAACGGCCGCTCCGAGGGCGGTACCGACGAGCATGATGAAGATGGTCATCGACCCGCGACCGACGACGAAGGCTGCGCCAGCCGATCCGGGGACGAGGCCGTGTTCCAGAGTGCGGGCCGCGGCGAACACGAGTGCCACGATGCCCAACGCCGCCCCGGTGAACGCCCCGAGGGCACTGGCGGTGAGAGTCTCACGGCTCAAGATCTTCTCCGTCGTCGGGAACGTCGGGGATGTTAGACGGGGCGACCCCATCGCCCTTCGCTCGGGTAGCGCCCCGTTCCGCCCATCGCACCCATCCGATGACGAGGACCAACGGGATCGCGAGGAGCCACCAGTTGGCTGAGTGATGGGCGACGACCCAGGGCACGGCGCCGATCAGGCGGTGCGGCACACGTCGGGGGAGTAGATGCCGTTGACCCGAGAGTTGTCGGCCTCGGACTCCACCGGACCCCACAGCAGGATGTCGCCCTGTGCCGACCCCCGTAGCTCGAACGACGTCCCGATCGCCGGGTACACCCGGAAGAGGATGTCGAACCCCTCGTAGATGGTCCGCAGCGTCTCGACGGTGTCACCGACCCGGAGACCGGAGAGGGTCCGCATGTCCACGACCTCGGAGGTAAAGCCGCCGTACCGGAGGTCCATCCGATAGGAGACGAACTCGGAGATGGCGGCCTCCCCACGCGACACGATGTTGAGCGGCCCCCAGCGCACCACCCGGATCGTGTCGCCGGGGCACTCGCCCCAGGTTCCCGAGCCGACGATGAAGCCGGTGTCATCGGTGGGCGGGCCGAAGGTGGCCGCGAAGCGCCCCAGGACGGTGGTGCTGGCAGTCCCGAAGGCGAGGGTTCCGATACCGTCGGCCTGCATGGTCAGCTCGCTCACCGGGATCGGATCGCCGGTGGCGACGATTGGTGGCTTGGTGTCCTCGCCTCCACCCGGGAGCGTGGTCATCGTTCCATCGGGATCGTCCGGATCCGTGGTCGCAGTGGGATCGGTGGTGCCGCCAGTGGTGTCGGGGTTGGTGGCCAGGGTGGTCTCGGTGCCGCCACCTCCCGTGTCGGCGAACAGTCCGAAAGCGATGATGCTCACCGTGACCGACACGGCGGCAACCGCGAGGCCTACGAGCCAGGGGCTGGCTTGGGGTGCCTTCGCCGGTGGTCGGGGCGCGGGCGCGCGGCCGCCTGGCGCACGGCTCTCCGCGAGTTGCTTCGGTGCAGCGCGCTGTCGATAGTCAGGATCGAACGTCGGGAAAGGTTCCCCGTCGTCCGGGCCGCGTGGTGGTTCTCGATCCACGGATGTCTCCCCGGTTCTGTCCAATCCTAAGGCTGATTGGAAGTAGAACCGGGGAAAGACCTGGCGTCTGCCGCTGCGGTCGGCCATCATTTGCGCCCGTGAACCGATCCGAGACGATCCCACGTCGATTCTGCAAAGCGTCCGCTAGGGAATGATCTGTCGGATTGGGGGGTTCACAAAACGCGGTCCCTGTGACATAGTTGGGCCCTGCGGGTTTCCGTGCAGCGCACGGGCCGTCCGTCACACACGCGACGAGTGCTGGCGCCCGCGCCCGCCCGAACTCTCTGGAGAGGACGACATTCATCGATGGCAGTCTCGAAAGCCCGACGCGACCGTGACCGAAGCAAGCTGACCGACGAGCGCGGTCGGCTCACTACCGACCTCGTCAGCCAGTACCTCACGGCGATCGGTGAGTACGAGCTGCTCACCGCTGAACTCGAGGTCGAATTCGCCCAGAAGATCGAAGCAGGCGAGGAGGCGCAGAAGCGCCTCGAGGCGCGTGACTTCAAGGGCAAGGCCGAGGAGGTCGAGCTCAAGCGGATGGTCCGTCTCGGACGCCAGGCCAAGGACGACTTCCTCACCGCCAACCTGCGGCTGGTCGTTGCCAACGCACGCCGTTACGCCAACACGTCGGGCATCGATTTCCTCGACCTGATCCAGGAGGGCAACCTCGGTCTGATCCGTGCCGTCGAGAAGTTCGACTGGCGCAAGGGCTTCAAGTTCTCCACCTACGCCACCTGGTGGATCCGGCAGGCGATCACCCGCGCCATCGCTGACAAGTCGCGCACCGTGCGTATCCCGGTGCACCTCCACGACACGCTGGCGGCGGTTCGGGCGGCCCAGGCGAGTCTCAAGGCAGAGCTGGGACGGGATCCCAAGCCGGCGGAGATCGCCGAGGAGGCAGGGGTCACCGTCGACAAGGTCGAGCTGGCACTGGGTGTCGCCGACACCGTTTCGCTGGAGCAGCCGGTCGGTGAGGATGGCGCTCAGCTCGGTGACTTCATCGAGGACGAAGACGCCGTCGATCCGGTCAAGGTGACCGAGGAGGGCGACATCGCTGACAGCCTGCGGCGGTCGATCTCCCGTCTCCCCGATCGCGAGGGTCGCATCCTGGCGCTGCGCTACGGCTTCCTCGACGGTGTGCCTCGTACGCTCGAGGAGATCGGCGACGAGTTCAACCTGACCCGCGAGCGCATCCGTCAGCTGGAGAAGCTGGCGCTGTGCCGCCTCCGCCATCCGTCGTTCGGCATTCGCGAGCAAGACCTCGTCTAGTAGCGAGTAGCGAGTCGGGCCTGACGGCCCTTCGAGTAGCGAGTCGGGCCTGACGGCCCTTCGAGTAAACGAGGATCGGTGGACGGACGCGGTCTCGCTACTCGGTACTCGCTACTCGCTACTCGCTACTCGCTACTCGCTACTCGCTACTCTCGCCTTGCTACTCGCTATTCGGAGGCTCACCTTGAAGCTCGGATCGCTCGTCGGTGGATCTGCGGCCGTTATCGGGCCTGAGGCCACTCTCGCTGACGCTGCCGAAGTGCTGGTCGATGGCGGGTTGGGCAGCCTCGGCGTGGTGTCGGATCGGAGCCTGGTCGGCATCATCACCGAACGCGATCTGGTCCGGGCGATCTCTGAAGGCGCCGACCCCGAGGACGAGATCGTGTCGAAGTGGATGGCAGACGCCCCGGACACCTTTTCACCGAATGTCGAGGTCGAGGAGGCGGCGGCGTGGCTCCTCGAAGTCGGCTACCGGCACATGCCAGTGATGGCTGACGGAGAGCTGCTCGGCATCGTGAGTATCCGCGACATCCTGTGGGCGATCATCGGGGGACCCGCCGCCGAGTAGCCGCTCAGAGGTGCTGACTGATCCGTCGGTTGATCGCATCCATGACGGCCCGCGCCGCCGCCAGGCGCGGATCCCGGTCTCGCTCCAAGGCGCTCCCCACCAGCACGTCCCCGTCGCCGAGTCGAACCTGAGCCAGTGCGACGCTCTCCGATCCGAGGTCGGCGGTGGCCAGGGCGAGCAGCTCCAGGACGATGCTTCCGCCGAGGATGGTGGACACCGCCGAAAGGGTGGCCTCGCCAGCGAGCCGCGATCGCCCCTCCTCCGGTCCGATCGCTTCACCGGTGAAGGCGTGGTCCTCCCAGTGGAGGGTGACGACGACATGAGCGCCGTCGGACTCCGTGCTGTCTTCGATG
This sequence comes from Acidimicrobiia bacterium, assembly GCA_035514255.1. GTDB lineage: Bacteria > Actinomycetota > Acidimicrobiia > Spongiisociales > UBA11373 > DATKBG01. The sequence goes on along the minus strand of DATKBG010000125.1, from coordinate 451 downwards.
GAGACGATCGCAGGTCGCGAATTCATGGCTTGAAGCGTAGCCCGGGTCACCCGATCGGGATCCACACCACCCGGAGGTCCTGGACGACCGTCGTCGTTTTCCCGGCCGAGACGGTCCTCTCGTCGATCCAGTCGGCCTTCGCGTCCCACTCGGCGCGCAGTTCGACGATCGTTCGGTCGCGCTCCTCTTCGAGGTCGAGGATCTGGGCTGCCGCTGTCTCCACGCGGTTCCGCGCCGTTTCTGCCGCTTGTTCGGCCCGCTGGGTGCGGGAGCGGCGATTGGCGGCACCGGTGGCTCTCGTACCGGACCGTCGCCCGATGAGCACGCCGAGCATCGCTTCGGCTCCCGACACCATCTCCTCGCGTCGGCGCAGATCGGCGTCGAGCTCGGCCTTGCGCACGGCGTCACCCGCCCTTTGCATCCTCGTGCGGGCGGTGGCGATCTTGCGCTC
>DATKBG010000124.1:0-3222 GCA_035514255.1 Acidimicrobiia bacterium | reverse complement strand
CGTCGCGAGGCCCACGTAGCGTTACCCCTCCCCCCTCCCCTGACGGCGAAGCCGTCAGGTACTCCCCCCTTCGGGGGGAGGAACCGCAAAAGAGACCGAGGACCTCATCACGCGGTCCCCTCCCCCGAAGGGGGAGGTGGCAGCGGCCCTCGGCCGCTGACGGAGGGGGAAGCCAGACGCGTCGCGAGGCCCACGTAGCGTTACCCCTCCCCCCTCCCCTGACGGCGAAGCCGTCAGGTACTCCCCCCTTCAGGGGGAGGAACCGCAAAAGGGGCCGGAACTACCAAGTACCAAGTCTGGCTGGTAGCTGGTAGCCGGTAGCCAGCGGCTACTCAATCTCCACCTGACTCAGGTCCTCGTCCGACGCGGGGAACTCCATCCCCAGGCCTTCGAGCGTCTCGACCAGGGTCTGAGCCACCACCAGGTTGCGGTACCACTTGCGGTCTGCCGGGACCACGTACCAGGGCGCCCATTCGGTCGATGTGCGCTCCAGCACCGCCTCGAAGGCGGCGGCGTACTCATTCCAACGGGCACGCTCCTTCAGGTCTCCGGTGTCGAACTTCCAGTGCTTGTCGGGGTCGTCGAGCCGGGCCTGGAGGCGCTCTTTCTGCTCATCCTTGGAGATGTGCAGAAAGAACTTGAGGATGGTGGTGCCCTCATCGGCGAGCAGCCGCTCGAAAGCGTTGATGTGGTCGTACCGGCGTGACCAGCGCTCTTCCGGGACCAACCCGTGGACCCGCACGACGAGCACGTCCTCGTAGTGGCTCCGGTTGAACACGGCAATCTCACCGTCGCCTGGCACCCTCGGGTGGACGCGCCACAGGTAGTCGTGGGCCAGTTCGATCTCCGTGGGCCGCTTGAACGAGGAGACCTTCACCCCCTGCGGGTTGACCGGGGAAAACACCGCACGGATGGTGCCGTCCTTGCCGCCGCTGTCGAGAGCCTGGAGCACCACGAGCAGACGATGGCGGCCCTGGGCGAACAGGAGCGTCTGGAGATCCGCCAGTCGAGCGGTCAAATCGGCGAGCGCCCGTCGAGCCTCTTTTTTGCCGCCGTCGAACCCGGGCGTACCCCGGGTGTCGATCGAAGAGAGGTCGACCGGAGCGCCCGCCGTTACGCGATGGATGTCCATGCGGCGAGGCTAGCCCTGCCCGCGCCCGGCCTCACGGCCGCTCGAACCGCCCCGGTGTGCCACGACGCCCATGCATCCAGGCCGCCGCATCCATCGGGGCCTTGCCCTCAGGCTGGACGGTGACCAGTCGCACGGCGCCGCCGACGGCTCCCAGTACCGCGTCGCCGTCTCTCATTTCGACCATGCCCGGAACAGGAGGCTCGGTGTCCAGCGGTACGGCACCGAGCACCTTGAGCCGGGTGCCGTCCACCATCCCCCCCGCCCCCGGACGGGGGTGGAAGGCCCGGATAGCCCGATCGATGGCGACATGGCTGTGACGAGCGGGGTCGAGGAATGCCTCCTCGACACTCACCTTCGCCGCCGCGGTGGCCAGGGCGTCGTCTTGCGGAGCGGCAGTGAGGTCACCGGCCACGAAAGCAGCGAGGTGCTCGGCGACCAAAGCAGCACCGGCTCCTGCGAGTCGAGCGGTGAGCGTCCCGGTGGTGTCGGTGGGCCGGATCCGAACCACCGACGTCGCCAGCATCGGCCCGGTGTCGAGGCCCTCGTCCATGACCATGAGGGTGACACCGGTTTCGGCGTCGCCGGCGAGCAGCGCGCGGGTGACCGGGCTGGCGCCGCGCCACCGCGGCAGCAGCGAGAAGTGGACGTTGACGAACCCCGCCTCCGGCATCGCCAGGACCCGGCCGGGAACGATGCGCCCGTAGGCGGCTACGACAGCGACATCGGCTTCGGCCTCTTCGACGGCCTCCCCGAACTCGGCCCGATTCGTCGGTGTCCGCACCGGGATCCCCCAGGCCGCGGCGGCTTCTTCGACGGGGGACGCATCCACCCGCAGGCCGCGGCCACGGGGCCGTGCCGGCTGAGAGATCGCCATGACGACCTCACTGATACCGAGGAGGGCGGCGAGTGTCGGCACGGCCTCCTCGGGCGTGCCGAGGAAGACGGTGCGCATCAGGTATTCCTGTCGGTTGTGGCCTCTTCTCGGAGCTCGCGAAGGGCCTGCTTGCGCTCCCGGCGCCTCAAGTGTTCCAACAGCACGATGCCGTCGATGTGATCCAGCTCGTGTTGGAGGACTCGCCCCATCAGTTCGTCGCCCTCGTAGACGACCTCGTCGCCGTGGATGTCCCGACCGAGCGCCCGGGCGAAGGCGGAACGGGTGATCGGCCACCACTTGCCGGGCACCGACAGACAACCCTCCTCGAACTCGTGCTCCCCCGACGTGGATTCCATCACCGGGTTGATCAGGTGTCGCGGTCCCTCACCGGCATCGAACACGACGACCCGCAGTGCCACCCCGATCTGCGGAGCGGCGAGACCGACACCGGGAGCCGCGTACATCGTCTCCACCATGTCGTCGACCAGCCGAGCGAGGTCGTCGTCGAAGTGCTCGACCGGTGCCGCCTTCATGCGCAGCACCGGGTCCGGGAAGACACGAATGGGAAAGACGGCCATGGCGGCGCAGGCTACCCGGCTACCAGCGACCGGCCACCAGCGACCGGCTACCGGCGGCATAGAAGCCGCGAGGCTCCGTCTGGCTGGTAGCTGGCGGCCGCGCCCGCAGGGCGCATCACAGGTCGATCGGGTCGGCATCCACGCGAATCCGCACCCCGGCCTCGCGCCACTCACCGACCAGTGGCCGGACCACCACCTTGGCCGCCCGCAGGTCAGGACCCTGGACATACCAACGGGCAGTGTCGTCGACGATGGTGGGCCCATGGACCACCGCCCGCCCTCCGATCACCTCTGTCAGTTGGTCCCGACGCTCCGCTGGCAGCCCCGAAGCCTCGACGACCATGACTTCCCCGCCGGGCGGGAATCCGAGCGCGGCGCGGCGGCGGGCTTCGTCACCGAGGAACTCGATCGCATCACCGCGCCGCAGCGCCACCACCGCCGGGTGGTCCGGCTGGAGCGTCTGCACCACGGCGCGGCGCCCGCCACCGCGCCCGGCCGCCAGCACCGCCCGGGCGATGGTGCGCAGACCGTCCTCGGCAGCCCGGTAGTTGGGCGCCATGACGAAACCGTCGGCATCGGGCACCACGGCGAGGTCCACGCTCAACCCGACCAGGTCGCGCTCCGTCCCCACGGTCACC
>DATKBG010000123.1:0-3285 GCA_035514255.1 Acidimicrobiia bacterium | reverse complement strand
AGCGGTCGCTGCCACCTCCCCCATCGGGGAGAACGGGCCCGCCCGATCCGCGGCTGTCCATGCACCAAATACCAAATACCAAATACGTTCGTCTTCTCTGGCTGGTAGCTGGTAGCTGGTAGCTGGTAGCTGGTAGCTGTTAGCTGTTAGCTGTTAGCTACTCGCTACTCGCCGCGAGGGCTCTGAGAAGTGACCGGTCTTGCTCGTAGGTGAGGCGGTCGATGGCCGTTGGAAGCGGGAGCCACTCGATCTGGTCGACCTCGTCGTTGGGTTCGAACTCGCCACCCTCGGGGGTCATCGCCCAGTAGGTCACGACCTTCGGGAGTCCGGCTGGCGTCCGGTACTCGACGGTTCCCACGGATGCGCCGAGGCTGCACAGGTAGCCGGTCTCTTCACGCACTTCGCGCAGTGCCGCCTCGGCTTCTGTCTCGTCGGGATCGGTCTTGCCCTTCGGGAACGACCAGTCGTCGTAGTCGGGTCGGTGGACGACGAGCACCTCACGAACCCCGTCGGATGGGGTGCGGGTCACGATGCCTCCGGCGGCGATGATCACGTCGGGACTCGAGGCTGCATGGTCGGGGTCAGGGTACGCACCGTGTGCCCGGGCGTCGGCGAGCGTCTGGAAGCGACGGTGAGAGTCGACTCCGATGGTGGTCGGCACCTTGGTCCAGCGGTCATCCTCCAGGGCCCAGGCGAGGCGATCGTCGGCCAGGTAGACGCGCAGCATCTCGTCGAGCCGCCGTCGCAGCCGCGGGTGCTGGATGGGGACGAGGGCCTCCACGCGTGCGTCCAGGTTGCGATGCATCATGTCTGCCGACCCGATCAGGTACTCGGCGTCGTCACCCACGCCGAATCGAAAAGCGCGGGAGTGCTCCAGGTATCGACCGATGATGGATCTGACCGTGATGGTGTCGGAGAGTCCGGGCACCTGCGGGCGCAGGCAGCAGGTGCCCCGCACGATGAGATCGACAGGAGTCCCTGCGGCAGATGCGGCGTACAGCTCTTCGATCACTGCCGGATCCACCAGGTGGTTCACTTTCATCGTGATGTACCCGTCGGCACCGAGGGCTGCCTGGGCGCGGATCCGTTCGACGATCTCATGGCGCAGGGTGACCGGCGCCACCAGTAACCGCTGGTACGACTCCCGTCGGCCCAGTCCGGTGAGGACGTTGAAGAGCTCGGTCAGGTCGGACCCGATGTCCTGGTCGGCGGTCAGCAGCCCCAGATCCTCATAGAGGCGCGCCGTCTTCGGGTTGTAGTTGCCGGTCCCGATGTGCGAGTACCGAACCAGCCGGTCGCCCTCGCGACGGACGACGAGGGCCACCTTGGCGTGGGTCTTGAGTCCCACGATGCCGTACACCACGTGGGCGCCCGCCTCCTCCAGGATGCGTGCCCAGGCGATGTTGGCCTCCTCGTCGAAGCGTGCCTTCAGCTCGACGATGACCACCACTTGTTTGCCGGCCCGCGCCGCGGCGACGAGCGAGTGCACGATCGACTGCTCACCACCCAGCGCAGGGTCGTCGGGGTCAGAGGTTCGATACAGGGTCTGCTTGATGGCTACGACATGGGGATCGCGGGCGGCGGCAGCGATGAAGGCGCCGACCGCGTTGGCGAACGAGTCGTAGGGGAGGTGGACCAGGATGTCGCGCTGGCGGATGCGATCGAAGATCGTCTCGTTGGGGCGCGGCACGAGGATCGGCTGGGTAGCCGCCACCGGCTGCTCGTGGCGGAGGTCGGGACGGCGTAGCGCCGCGACCGCCGTCAGACCGGACAGCGCAAGCTGCCCGTTGGTGAGATACACGTCCTGGTCACGGATACGCATCTCACTGCGCAGCAATTCGATGACGTGCTCGGGCATCGTCGGATCGACCTCGAGGCGGACCACGTTGCTGAACCGATGGCGGGTCTCGAGGAGCTCTTCCATGGCCGAGACCAGGTCGTCGGTCTCGGCCAGCGCCTGCTCGGCGCTCCGGGTGACGCGGAACGGGTGCGCGCTGAGCACGGTGCGTCCCGGGAACAGGCTGGCCACCTGGGCGGCGATCACCTGCTCGGTGGGCACGAATTTGGAACCGTTGTCGATGGGCAGATACCGCGGGAGCAGTGGTGGAACCTTGACCCGGGCGAACCGGGGGCTACGGCCGGGGGAGTCGAGGACGGTCACGGCCAGGTTGAGGGACAGGTTCGAGATGTACGGGAACGGGTGGGACGGGTCCACGGCGAGCGGTGTGAGCATCGGGTAGATCGACGCCTCGAAGGTCTCCACCAGCACCTTGGTGGCATCGTCGTCGAGTTCGTCCCAGTCGGCGATGACGATGCCGTGGGCCCGCAACCCCGGGCGGAGCTCTGCGTCGAACAGTCGTTGCATACGGGCCTCGATCGACAGGACCCGCCCGCGGATGCTCAGGAGCTGCTCGTCCACTCCGAGCCCGTCGTCGGTTACCAGGGACACCCCCGCCGCCGCCCTGTCGAGGAGGCTGGCGACCCGCACCTGAAAGAACTCGTCCAGGTTGGAGGCAACGATCGCCAGGAAGCGGACGCGCTCGAGCAGAGGCACGTTCGGGTCCTCGGCAACGGCAAGGACCCGGTGCTGGAAGTCGAGGATCGACAGCTCACGGTTGGTGAGACGCTGGGTCACGGTCAGATGGTGGGCGAGGATTCACCGGTAGTCAATAGCCGGCAGCCGGCAGCCGGCAGATGGCAGATGGCGGAGGGCAGTACGGCGGCGGGGTCGGCTGGCGGGTAGCCTCTTCGCATGCGCGTGGCGATTGCTGCTGATCATGCGGGGTACGAGATGAAGGAGTTCCTGGCGCGCGAGTTCGCCGCCGCAGGGCACGCGGTCACTGACCTGGGGACCCACTCGACCGATCCGGTCGACTATCCGGACTACGCGGCTGCCGTCGGCAAGGCGGTCGTGTCGGGGAAGGCGGAACGCGGGATCATCGTCTGCGGCTCCGGCGCCGGTGCGGCCATCGCCGCCAACAAGATGGACGGCATTCGGTGCGCGCAGGCGCACGACACCTATACCGCCGCGCAAGCGGTCGAGCATGACGACGCCAACGTGATCGCCCTCGGCAGTCGGGTCATCGGCACCCACCTCGCCCGGGAGGTCGTCGCCGCATTCCTCGGTGCGACCTTCTCGGGTGACGAACGCCACCGGCGGCGCCTCGCCAAGATCACCGCCCTCGAGGAGGGCTGAGCAACCGGTCCCGTCGCTCCTCGGTGCCTCCTCTGCAGGCTGCACGCTGACAGCTGCCCGCTGGCCGTTGGGGAGCCTTGCTCCCCAAC
>DATKBG010000122.1:0-5613 GCA_035514255.1 Acidimicrobiia bacterium | reverse complement strand
ACTCGGTGTAGAGGGCGGCCGACCGACCGGTGGTGTGGTGGCCGCACACGGATTCGGCCTCGAGCACCACCACCTCCGCCCGCCCCGCCAGCTCATACGCCACCGAAGCCCCGGCGATACCGCCGCCGATTACTACGACTCGTTGCACTCGCTACTCGCTACATAGGGGAGTAGTTCACAGCTCACAGTCAACAGCTCACAGCCAGAATCGGGACTGGCTGTTAGCTGTGGGCTGTTAGCTCTGGCTCGCATTTCCTACTGGTCACTGCTTGGCAGCCCCTGGCCACTGGCTCGCGATGTCTTCCGCCCTCACCGGCGCTCTTGTGAGGGCGAGGCCCGTGGCGGCGCGGATGGCGGCGACGATGGCAGGGGTGGACGAAATGGTCGGTGGCTCGCCGACTCCCTTCGCCCCGTAGGGGCCCCAATGATCCGGATCTTCGATCAGTACCGCTTCCACCGTGGGTGCGTCGGCGAAGGTGGGGAGGAGATAGTCGGTGAACGAGGCGTTGACGACCTGGCCGTCGCGCAGGATCATCTCCTCCATCACGGCGAGCCCCACTCCCTGCATGATGCCGCCCTCGATCTGGCCGATCACCGCCTGTGGATTGAGCGCCTTGCCGACGTCCTGGGCAGTGTCGATGTGGACGACCCGGATGAGGCCGAGCTCGGGATCGACATCGACAACGGCCCGATGGGCGGCGACCGCGTACCCGGCATGGACGTCGCCGCGGCCGTTCTCGTCCGGGGGATGGGTCTGTGGGTGTCGAAACCGCTCGAGGTGTTCGATCGGTCTGTCGGCTGTCAGATCGGCGAGGCTGGTGACGAGCTCCTCGCCCCGCCACACGCCGGCATCGTCGAGTCGATCCCCGGCACCCCGGCGCAACGCCTCGGCGAGGACGGCCTCGCAGGCGACTAGTGCGGCTCCGCCACTCATCTGCGACTGGCGGGACGCCGACGACGACCCCGCCGAGCCGATCTGCGCGGTGGTGTCCCAGACCACACGGACGTTCTCGACACCGGTGGCAGACCGGCCGATCTGCTCCAGGACGGTCACCAGTCCCTGCCCGACCTCGGCGGCGGCGGTGTGGAGGGTGAGACCGTCGGGCCCCAGGCTGGCCCGGACCTCGGCGTAATCGTCGAACCCCTCGGAGAAAGCAAGGTTCTTGATGCCGACGGCGAAACCGACGCCACGGACGACAGCCGACCTTGGCGTGGTGTTGCCGGTACCGCCGGGAAGCCGCCGCGGGTCGCCGGAGGTTTCGTCCACGGGCAGCGGCATGGCGCGCAGGGTCTCGATCACTTCCCGTACCGGCAGACTCCCTTCGATGCGCTGTCCCGACGTCGGAAGGCGGTCGCCGGGCGCCAGGGCGTTCTTGAGCCGCAGCTCGACGGGATCCATGCCGAGAGCTTCGGCGAGCCGGTCCATCTGCGACTCGTATCCGAAGCAGGACTGCACGGCACCGAAGCCGCGCATGGCGCCGCAGGGCGGGTTGTTGGTCCGCGCCGCCACGGCGTGCACGCGGACCGCATCACAGCGATAGGGACCTACGGAGAAGTAGGCGGCGTTGGCGAGGACGGCCGAGCTGGTGGAGGCATAGGCGCCACCGTCGAGGATGATCTTCGCCTCGACCCGTCGCAGGGTGCCGTCGGGCTCGGCCTCGTGCCGGTACCACATGCGGGCCGGATGCCGGTGAACGGGCCCCACGAACGACTCCGTCCGGTCGTACACCATCTTCACGGGCCGGCCCGTGTGCAGGGCGAGCAGGCAGAGGTGGAGCTGGAGGCTCAGATCCTCCCGGGCACCGAAGGCGCCGCCGATGCCAGCCATGTGGAGGCGCACCTGGTGCGGCTCCAGGCCGAGGCTGGCCACCACCTGTTCGTGGTCGGCGTGGAGCCACTGGGTCGAGATGTGGAGGTCGACGCCGCCCTCGCCGTCGGGGATGGCGAGGCCCGACTCGGTTCCCAGGGGCGCCTGGTCCTGCATTCCCGTCTCGTAGTAGCCCTCAACCACCACGGTGCCGGTGGCGTCGCCGTGGGTGATGTCGAACACCCGGAAAGTCTCACCACGGTCCTCGGCAGCGGTCGGGTCGGTGAACGGTTCGAGTTCGGTGTAGTCGACGACCACGGCGTCAGCGGCACGGCGAGCCGTCTCCCGGTCGTCGGCAGCGACCACCGCCACCGGCTCCCCCCAGAACCGAGTCTCACCCTCGGCGAGTACCGGCTGATCCGGATGCTCGAGGCCGAACAGGCGGCGTCCGGGAACGTCGTCGATGGTGAGCACGGCGCGAACACCCGGGATGGCGAGAGCTGCAGCGATGTCTATCCGGTCGATGCGCGCCCGGGCGTGCGGGCTGCGTACGGTGGCTCCCCAGAGCATGCCCTCGGCGGACAGGTCGGACGAGAAGGCGAACTCGCCCCGCACCTTCGGGGTGCCGTCGGGTCGCCGCGATGACGTCCCGACCCCGCCGGTGACCCTGGTGGGTCGGGTGATGGTCACGAGCCCTCCCGCAGGGCGGTGAGGGCCCGCATGATCCCGCCGTAGCCGGTACACCGGCAGATGTTGCCCGCCAGCGCCTCGCGGATGTCGTCGTCGCTGGGATCGGGGTTCGTGTCCAGCAGGTGGGTGGCGGCGACCACGAAGCCCGGAGTGCAGAAGCCGCACTGGACACCGCCCTCGGCGACCAGCGCCTCTTGCACCCGGTTGAGGTCGTCGCCGTCGGCGATGCCCTCGACGGTGTGTATCTCGGACCCTTCGGTGTCGGCCGCCAGCACCAGGCACGAGCAGACGAGCTCGCCGTCCAGGATCACCGAACAGGAGCCGCACTCGCCCTGTTCGCAGGCGTCCTTGGACCCGGCCAATCCAAGGCGATTGCGCAGCATGGAGAGCAGGCTCTCGGCAGGACCCGGCTCGGCGCTGTGGGCGTCGCCGTTGACGGTGAGGTGGATCATGCGAGCACCCTTTCCAGGAGTCGACGGGCAAGGACGCCGGCCGCGGTCCGGCGGTACGCCTCTGTGGATCGGTGATCCGTGATCGGAGAGACCTCCTCCGACACCAGCCGCTGGAACTCGGCGAGGGCAGCAGAGGTTGGTGAACGCTCCGCCGAGATCATGGCCTCGGCGGCGCGGGGTCGCATCGGCGTCGGCCCCACCGAGCCGAGCGCCACGGTCGTCGCTCCGTCCTCGGCACGGAACAGACAGCACGACGCCACGGCGATCACCATGGCGTTGCGAAAGCCGATCTTGGCGAACGCCTGCCGAACCGGGATGTGGTCGGGGAGGCGAGCACCGATGATCAATTCGCCGGGCTGCCGGGAGTTCTTCTTCGGCCCCACGATGAACTCGTCCCAGCGCAGGCTCCGTTCTCCGTCGGCCGAACGCAGCACGATGTCGGCGTCGAGTGCGGCGAGGATGGGGAGAGCGTCGCCGGCGGGACTGGCGGTGCCCAGGTTGCCCCCCAGGGTTCCCGCATTGCGGATCTGCGGAGAGCCGACGGTGCGGGCGGCTTCGGCCAGGGCGGCGATGGGGCCGCGCTCCATCCTGGCGTAGGTGACTCCCGCACCGATCAACTGGCCCTCCCACTCGGCGAGTTCCGGAATCCGGCGGACCCCGATCACGGCCTCCGGCCGGAGTCCATGGAGGTTGGCTGACACCATGAGGTCGGTTCCCCCGGCGAGGATCGTCGCCTCCGGATGGGCGGCTACGGCCTCGACGGCCTCGTCCAGCGAGCGGGGGAGCATCATCTGCATGAACCGCTCAGGATAGGAAGGGTGGCAAACGTCTTCCGGTCACCCGCTTTGCCAACATGGTGCTTGTTACAGGTTCACATATAACCTGCCGATGGAAACCTGCTGGGGCTGTGAAGGAGAAAACACATGATCCGATCCAACCGCAGGTTCTTGACGGTGGCCGCTGCCACCGTCCTGGCCCTCACCGTCGGCGGCCTCGCTTTCGCCGGCGAGTCCGAGACCACCGAGTCCGACGACGACGCCGGTCCGCCCTGGACGCGCACCGACACCTCGTGGGCGCCCCTCGGCGATGACGACGGCGAAGGTCCGCGCTGGCTCCGCGACGACGCAGAAGGCTGGTTGCCGGGCGACGAGGGTCCTCCCCCGTTCTCGAACGCTCGCTGGCTCCGCGACGACGCACAGGGCTGGCAGCCCGGTGACGGCGCGCCGCCCTGGGCGAACGGTGAAGGCGAAGGCGATGACGATGCCGATGACGACGGCGAAGGTCCGCGCTGGACCCGCGACGACTCAGAGGGCTGGCAGCCCGGCGACGGCAAGCCGCCGTGGGCCGGACAGGACGACGACGACGCCGACGACGACAATTAGAAGCGACTAGCCATCTTCGACGAGGCGCCGGGCGGCAGCCCGGTGCCTTGTCACGACCTCTCCCTCATCGAGGGTGACATGGTGGTAGTCCTCTATGACCGGCTCACCGCCGACGATCACCGTATGCGCTGGCGCCGGATGACACAGGACCGCCGCCGCCACCAGATCGTGGGCCCCCGAGTACTCGATCCGATTCAGGTCGAGCATGAACAGGTCGGTCATGCGCCCGACTTCGAGTGCTCCGATGTCGTCGCGTCCCAGTACCGCGGCACCGCCGATGGTGGCCAACTCGAGCGCGGTCCGCGCCGACATCTGCGGGCCGCTTCCGATGCCGGGGGAGACACTGAGACGCGCCAGTAACAGCGCCTGTCTCGCCTCGGCGAGGAGGTTGGAGCCGTCGTTGCTCGCCGAGCCGTCGACACCGAGACCCACCGGCACCCCGGCTGCGACGAAGCGTGCCACAGGTGCGATGCCGGAGGCGAGCCGCATGTTCGACGATGGGCAGTGAGCGGCACCGGTCCCGGTCGCCGCCAAGCGCTCGGTCTCTGCCTCGTCGATGAACACGGCATGGGCGTACCAGACATCGTCGCCCAGCCACCCGAGGTCGGCGGCGTACTCGAGCGGCCGCTTACCGAAACGCTCGATCGTGTAAGCCTCCTCGTCGGCGGTCTCGGCGAGGTGGGTGTGTAGCCGGACGCCGAGCTCGCGGGCGAGCGCCGCCGACTCCACCATCAGATCCTCGGTCACCGTGAACGGTGAGCACGGGGACACGACGATGCGGGTCATGGCCCCCGGGTTGGGGTCGTGGTGGCGTTCGATGGCCGTTTGCGTGGCGTCGAGGATGAAGTCGGCTTCCTGAACCACGGAGTCCGGGGGCAACCCGCCGTCCTTTTCGCTGAGGCACATGGACCCGCGGGAAGCGTGGAATCTGATCCCAACCGGTGCGGCGCTGACGATCTGGTCGTCGATGGTCGAACCGTTCGGCCACAGGTACTGATGATCGAACGCGGTGGTGCATCCCGATTTGGCGAGTTCGAGCAGGGCGAGCGTGGTGGCGATACGGACGTCCTCAGGGGTGAGGCGCGCCCAGATCGGGTAGAGCGTCGTCAGCCAGTCGAACAACTTCGCCGACTGGGCATCAGGCACGGCCCGGGTGAGCGTCTGCACGAAGTGGTGGTGGGTATTGACCAGCCCGGGGAGCACCAGCTTGTCGGTCGCGTCGACCACCCGGTCGGCGCTGTCGGGCAGCTCGGCCGTGGTCCCGACGGCTTCGATCACCCCA
>DATKBG010000121.1:0-2712 GCA_035514255.1 Acidimicrobiia bacterium | reverse complement strand
GTCGAGGTCGACCTCGACCCGCTCGACCTGCTCCGCGCCGGCGCCGGTTCGGTGGGCACCGCCGTGTACTTCTCGTCTCCAGAGGGGGGCGTATTCGGTGGCCTGGGCGTGTCGCAGCGCATCTCAGGGAGTGGGCCGGATCGACTCGGTACGCTCGACCGGGCTCTTCAGGGCATGCCCGCCGGCGCACCGTGTGCGGTCGGGTTCTCCTTCACCGACGAGGGGCCGGCGTCGGTCGAGTGGGGGGCTTTTGCTCCGGCCACCGTGGTGCTTCCCGAGGTGGCCGTACGGTCGGTGGGAGGCAAGACTCACCTGACCCTCACGCCACGACGCGGATCCGGTGGCGGCCACCTCGTCGACCTGCTCGCCGGGCTCGAGGCGCCTGGCGGCGTGGGGACGATCGTCGACGCTTTGCTCGGCGTCGAGGCGCGACCGTCGCCGACCGACTGGCGAGACCTGGTCGGTGATGCCCGGGCGGCGATAGCCTCGGGAGCCTTCGTCAAAGTGGTCCTGGCCCGGACCGTCGTCGTGCGGTCGGCCCGGGCCATCCCGGTGTTCGACGTCGTGGCCTCGCTGCAGACCCGGTACCCGTCGTGCCGGGTGTTCGGCTGGCAGGAGGGAGCGACCGCCTTCGTCGGGGCCAGCCCCGAACTACTTGTGGGGCGTCGTGGCCGAAGGGTGCGTGTCGAGCCGCTCGCCGGTTCGGCGCGACGGGGTGCCGACCCGGTGGACGACCGCCGCATCGGCGACGAACTGCTGACCAGCGTCAAGGATCGTATGGAACACGCGCTCGTGGTGGATGACGTGATCGAACGACTCAGTCCGCTGGTCTCCGAGGTCACTTCCCCGGATGGCCCCGTGCTCCATCAGTTCGCCACGGTGCAGCACCTGGCCACACCGATCAGCGCGTCGAGCGATGCGCGCCTCCTGGAGCTGGCGGCAGCCCTGCACCCCACGCCGGCAGTGGGGGGAGTGCCGCGCCGGGCGGCGACCGAGTTCATCGCCAAGGTCGAGGGGATCGACCGTGGCTGGTATGCCGGTGGCATCGGGTGGGCCGACGCCGGTGGTGACGGAGAGCTCGCGCTCGGACTGCGATCCGCCCTCATCGACGGCGACCGCGCCATCCTCTACGCGGGCAACGGGATCGTCGCCGCCAGCGACCCCGAGGCCGAACTCGAAGAGACGCGCCTCAAGCTGCGACCAATGCTGGACCTGCTCACCGGCGTCTGAGCGGTCGCTCAGCCGCCTATCACGGCGCGGCGAACCGCCTCCTGCAGCTGCTGGTGTACCGCGACGTTTTCCTCACGATCGGTGCGGACCTCGAGCAGTCGGGGGCCGTCCGGGATCGTCCGGAGGAGGTCGGCGAACTCCTCGTGGTCGGTGACCTCGTGGGCATCGATGCCAAGGGCCGCCGCCACAGGGGTGAAGCGCACACCGTGCGGGGTGGCGAAGTGGCGCTCGAAGTGCGCATGCCCTCGCTGTGGGAGGAAGTGAAAGATGCCGCCGCCGTCGTTGTTCACCACGACGATGGTGATCGGGATGCCCAGCCGTTTGGCGGTCACCAGAGCATTGAGATCGTGGAGGAGCGACAGATCGCCGCTGACGGCGACGGTTGGCCCTGCGGTGACCGCGGCCGAGCCGAGAGCGCTCGATACGAACCCGTCGATTCCGTTGACCCCCCGGTTCGCCAGGAAGCGAATGTCCTTGGGACTGCTCCCGAAGAACGAGTCGGCATCACGCACCGGCATCGACGAGGCCAACCACACGACCGCCCCATCGGGGAGAGCGGTGGCGAGTGCCCGCGCCACCGCCGGCTCGTTGGGGAACGGCGTCTCGGCGAGCGTCGCGTCTATGGCGGCGCCCGCCGCGGCATCGGCTGCCTTCCACGCTTGTTGCCATTGGGACGGCGCAGCGGGGATCTGCGTACTCAGGGCCAGCAGCGTCGCCGCCGGATCGGACGGGACCGCCACGGTGGCGGCGGAGATCGGATCCCGCCACCCGTGGGGTTCGACGAAAACGTGAGGGAGCGATGCGCTCTCCATCCACCTCCACAGCGGTTTGGACGTGGGGAGCGCTCCCACGCGGATGATCGCCCCGGGGGCCGCCCGCTCCACCCAGCCGGTCGCGGCGAGGAGGTCGCCGTGGCCGACCACCGACGACCGATCGTGCCTTCCGGCCCGGAGCCCGGACAGGGGGTCGGCGAGGATCGGCCAGCGGGCGGCGGCGGCGAACGCGGCCGCGGCGTCGACGACGTCCGGCGAATCCTGGGGCCCGATCACGAGGATGCCCCTCCGGTCGCCGAGGGCTTCGCTGATGCCGCCCGTTTCGGGATCGCGTACGGCGGGTGTCTCGTAGGCGCCGGTCCCCGGGGCGGATGGATCCGGATCGCCCAGGAGTGGCTCGTCGAACCCGACGTTGAGGTGAGCAGCACCGGGCGGCGGTCCCGTGGCGGCGACGAACAGTGCCGTGGCGAGCGATGCCGCGTCCGGGGCTGGCTCGGTGGGGGAGAGGTCCACCGCCCACGAGCCGGCGACCATGCCGCCGAACAGGTCGCGCTGGTCGATCGTCTGGGGGGCACCCACATCGCGCAGGTGGCCGGGCCGGTCGGCGGTGATGGCGATGAGGGGTACCCGCCCGTACCGCGCCTCGACCACCGCCGGTAGGAGCTCGGCGGCGGCAGTGCCCGAGGTGGTGACGAGCACCACGGGGTGC